>JAGPDF010000017.1 GCA_018057705.1 Thermoanaerobaculia bacterium
GCCGGGATCCTCGAGGAGCTGTGGGCCGAGTTGCATCGCTTCACCCGCGGGGCGCCCGCGGCCGACGACCAGACGGCGGTGCTCCTGCGGCGCCTGACCTGAACCGGGTGCTGCCTTCGCGCAGAATGGGCTGGCGTGGAATGTCTGCAACGCAGATCGATCGGGGAGACCTCGTGATGCACCGGAAATTCATCGCTTTGGGCGCACTTTCGGGCGGCATCGCCGTCGCCCTCGGAGCCTTCGCCGCGCATGCCCTCAAGGGGCGGCTCGATGCGCAACTGCTCGTCACCTTCGAAACCGGCGCGCGCTACCAGATGTACCACGCGCTCGCCCTGCTCGCCGCGGGCCTCTTCGCCGAACGGGTCCCGAGCCGCCTCGTCGCCGCGAGTGGTGTCCTCTTTCTCGCCGGCACGCTCCTGTTCTCCGGCAGCCTCTACGCACTGGCGCTCACCGGAGTGCGCGGGCTCGGCGCCGTCACGCCGTTGGGCGGCGTGGCGTTCCTCGCCGGCTGGCTCTGCCTCGGCCTCGCGGCCAGTCGGCGCTGAGGAGAACCCTCGTCATGGCGGATCCCGAGGAGTCGGCCTTCCCGGCCTGGCGGCACCGGCTGCACGAGGTCATCTTCGAGGCCGACACCCCGGCGGGGCGCCGGTTCGACGTCGGTCTGCTGTGGGTGATCGTCGCGAGTGTCGCCGTCGTGGTGGCCGAGAGCGTACCCGAGCTGCGGGCCGCCCACGGCGAGCTCTTTCGCGCCGCGGAATGGGGTTTCACCGCCCTCTTCACCCTCGAGTACCTCCTGCGGCTCGTCGCGGTCCGCCGCCCCCTCGCCTGGGCGCGCAGCGCCTTCGGCATCATCGACCTGCTCGCCGTGCTGCCGACCTACCTCGCGCTGGTGCTGCCCGGCGCCCAAACGCTGCTGGTGCTGCGTGCCCTGCGTCTCCTGCGCATCTTCCGGATTCTCAAGCTCGCCGAGTTCCTGCGCGAGGCGGCGATGCTGCGCACGGCGCTCGCCGGCAGCCGGCGCAAGATCCTGGTCTTCCTCGGCACCGTGATGATCCTCGTCCTGATCATCGGCTCCCTGATCTACATGGTCGAAGGGGAGGCGGCCGGCTTCGTCTCGATTCCGCTCTCGATGTACTGGGCGATCGTCACGCTCACCACCGTCGGTTACGGCGATCTCGCCCCGCAGAGCGGCCTCGGCCGGTTCCTCGCCTCGATCGTGATGCTCCTCGGCTACTCGATCCTCGCCGTGCCGACGGGGATCTTCACCAGCGAGCTGCTCGCCGCGCGGCGCGGCAAGGTCTCGACCCAGGCCTGTCCGGCGTGCGGCGTCGACGGCCACGACGCCGACGCCGTGCACTGCAAGTTCTGCGGCTCGCACCTCTGATTCGTTGCCGGGCAGGCGCCGGCGGGCAGAATTGATAGATTCTGCGCCCCATGAGATATCCGGCGAGAATCGAGACTGTTCTGGCGTCGTCCCTGTTCGCTCTGGTCGCGGCGGCTGTCGCCTCCGCGGCCTCTCCGGCCCCGGAGGTGACCCCGGCCTTCTTCACCAGCCACCGCCAGAGCTTCGTCGCCGGGCTGCCGCCGGACGCTATCGCGGTGGTGCGGACGGCGCCCGAGACCTCGGTCGAGACCTCGCCGGACCCTTACCGGCAGAACTCCGACTTCTGGTACTTGACCGGCTTCGGCGAACCCGATGCGGTCGCTGTCCTTCGCCCCTGGGCACCCGCGGGCGAGCGTTACATCCTGTTCGTCGCGCCGCGGGATCCTGTGAAGGAGACCTGGACCGGCTATCGCGCCGGCGTCGAGGGCGCCAGGCAGGAGCTCGGCGCCGAGGCAGCCTTCCCGGTCGAGGAGTTCGCGAAGAGGTTCCCGGAGCTCGCTTCAGGCGCCCGGTCGCTCTACTACCTCGACGGCGGCGACGCCGCCTTTCGCGACCGCCTGCTCGCGGCCTGGAACGCGCCGAACGCCAACGCCACCGCGCCGCGGCCAGCGGCGGAGGCCGGACCGATCGTCCATGAGCTGCGCCTCATCAAGGATGCGACCGAGCTCGCGCTGATGCGCCGGGCCGCCGAGCTCTCGGCCGAGGCCCACGTCGCCGCGATGCGCGAGGTGCGGCCGGGCCGAAGCGAGTACAACCTCAAGGCGGCGATGGTCGCGACCTGCCTGCACGGCGGCGCGGGCCGGATGGCGTACCCGCCCATCGTCGGCTCGGGACGCAACTCGGTGATCCTCCACTACGAGCCCGCGGACAAGCCTCTCGACGACGGCGCCATGATCGTCAACGACACCGGCTGCGAGTACGGGATGTACGCCGCGGACGTGACGCGGAGCTACCCGGTCTCCGGCAGGTTCACCGCCGAGCAGCGCGCGATCTACGAGATCGTGCTCGCGGCGCAGAAGGCGGCGATCGCCGCCGTTCGGCCCGGAATCCCGTACCGCACCATGAACGAGATCACTCTCCAGGTGGTCGTCGACGGCCTGATCCGTCTGGGTCTGCTGACCGGAGATCGCGACGAGCTCATTGCGAGCGGCGCCCATCGCAAGTTCTACCCTCACGGCTCCGGTCACTGGATCGGCCTCAACGTGCACGATCCCGGAAGCTACGGCTTTCCGCCCGGCGTCTCCCGGGAGGAGCGCTACCGCTCGGCGACGACGCCGCTGCGTCCGGGGATGATCTTCACCGTCGAGCCCGGCATCTACATCCCCGAGGGCTCGACCGCGGACCGGCGCTGGTGGAACATCGGCGTGCGCATCGAAGACGAGATCCTGGTCACCGCAACGGGCGGCGAGTGCCTGTCGTGCATGGCGCCCCGCGAGATCGCCGAGATCGAGCGCGCGATCGCTGGCCGAGCTCTTCCGACTCCCTAGCCCGACGCCGGGAGCGGCGAAGCCGCGAAACCGATCGCCGCGTGCCCACCGTAGGCGCTCTCGTCCTGTAGGCTCGTCGGCGATGGTGGCCGGTCTGCGCGCATCGATCCTCCTCGCGGCATCGGCGCTCCTGCTGCTCCCGCCTGCCGTCGTCGCCCAGGCGGTCGCGGCAGGGAGCGTCCCGCGGGCGGGTGCTCCGCTGCCGCCGCCGGGCGAGATGGCGCGCCTCAAGGCCGCGATCGAGGCGGGTGACACGGCGGGTGCGCGGCGGCGGTTGCTGCCGCTCGTCGAGCAGCATCCGGAGTGGGGGCGCGCGACGCTCCTGCTCGCCACGACCTACTTCCGGGAACGCCGCTTCGAGCTCGCGCGTCCGCTGTTCGCGCGCGCCATCGAGCTCGATCCCGAGGAGCCCTTTGGCCGGCTCGCGCTCGGCTGGTGTCATTTCTACCTGGGCGAGCTCGCGGCGGCCGAGGCGGCGATGAGGGCGTTCCTCGAGTTGGCGCCGGAGCACGCCGAGGGCCACTACGCGCTGGGCCTCGTCGAGCTCGAACGCAACGAAGTCGCGGCCGCGCGGCGGAGCCTCGAGCGCAGCGCCGCGCTCGCCGCCGAGAGCGGCGACAGAGTCGTCGAAGAGCGCGCTCGCGCCCGGCTGGGCGATCTCGACCGGCGCCAGAGCGGACCCGCGGGCGTCCATCCCGTCTCTGGCCCTGGCCCCGGCGCCGGGCCCGCGAGCGCGACGGGTCTGCGCTTCACCCTCCTTCCCGACGCCGCGGGAATCGACCTCGTCATGACCTCGGGCCGGATGCCGAGCCGGGAGATCGCCGAGGTGAACGGCGGTGGCGTGGCGCTGTTCGACTACGACAGGGATGGGGACCTCGACATCTTTCTCGCCAACGGCTCGACCCTCGAGGCCACGGAGCTGGGTCCGGGCTCGCGCCTCTACGCGAATCGCGGCAACGGCACCTTCGAAGACGCGACCGCGAAGGCCGGGATCGATCTGCGTCGCTGGGCGACCGGAGTCGCGGTCGGCGACTACGACGGCGACGGCTGGGACGATCTCTACGTCGCCTGTTTCGGCCGCAACGTCCTGCTGCGCAATCAGGCGGACGCGGCTTCCGGCCGGCGGTTCGTCGATGTCACCGCGCAGGCGGGCGTCGGCGACCCGGGCTGGTCGACGAGCGCCGCCTTCGGCGATCTCGACGGTGACGGTGACCTCGATCTCTACGTCGTGAACTACCTCGAGTTCGATCCCCAGCAACCGCCGGCCCGCACCGGCAACGCCTTCAAGGGGGTGCCGGTGATGGCGGGGCCGCGCGGACTGCGTGCTCAGCCCGACACGCTGTACGAAAACCGCGGGGATGGGACCTTCGCGGATTCGAGCGCGGTCGCCGGAGCGCGCGTCGACGGCGGACTCGACTACGGCCTCGTGACCCTCATCCTGGACTTCGATGGCGACGGCCGGCGCGACATCTTCGTCGGCAACGACTCCACCGCCAACCAGCTCTATCGCAATCTCGGATCGCTGCGATTCGAGAACGTCGCGGACCGTGCCGGCATCGCCGTGAGCGACCACGGGGTACCCCAGGCCACGATGGGTTTCGCCGTGACGGACGCCAACGGCGACGGCCGGCCGGATCTCTTCAACACTGCCTTCTCGGACGACACGAACACGCTGCGGATCAACCTCGGTGACGGCCTCTTCGACGACCGTTCGGCGCAGTACGGGCTCGCCGCGGTCAGCCGCCCGTTCCTCTCGTGGGGGTGCGGTTTCTACGACTTCGATCTCGATGGCGACGAGGATCTGTTCGTCGCCAACGGACACGTCTATCCAGAGCTGGACGGACCCGACCTCGGCGCTTCCTGGGCGCAGGAGCCGCTGCTGTTCGAGAGCCGGGGCGGGCGCTTCGAGCGCGCCTCCGCCTCCGCCTCCGGAGCGGGCGAATGGCTGGCGCGCCGGGTCCACGGTCGCGCGGTGGCGTTCGGTGATCTCGACGGCGATGCCGACGTCGACATCGTCATGACGACCCTGAACGGCTCGCCCTGGGTGCTGCGCAACGAGGCGCCACGGGGCAGAGCGCTGGCCGTCGAGCTGCGGGCGCCGGCGCCGAACCGGCACGCGTTCGGCAGCGTCGTGGAGCTCGAGACCCCCTCGGGCGTGGCGCGGCGCTGGATCACCGGCGGTGGCAGCTACCAGTCGGTCGACGAACCCGTGGCCTTCTTCGCGCTTGCCGGCGCGGCGCGCGGGACGCTGCGCGTGCGCTGGCCGGACGGCACCACCACGGTCGTCGAAGGGGTGCACGGCGACCAGCGGCTGGTGGTCGCCAAGCCCCCTCTCTAGCCCCAGTCGGAGAGATCCGCCGTCTCGAAACCGTCGATGAAGACGATGGTCGCGCCGAGCGGTGGGAAGAGCGTGAAGCGAAACAGTGGTGTCACCGCCTCGGCCTGCCCGCCGCCGGTGTCGGCGACGTACCAGCGCCCGAAGAGCTCCCGGCCGGCGAGCGCCGGATCGGCCGGAATCGCCAGGCTCACCGAGCCGTAGCCCTGGCCGGCTCCCACTCCGTCGAGGACGACGATCTCGAAAGCGAAGTCGCCCGACCCGGGGGTGACGAGGCCGGGATCGGTGTCGCTGATCGCCAGCACGGCGGTGGCGCCACCGAGGCCGCCCTGCAGGGCGACGGTGAAACCGGGATTGCCGAGCACCGGCGGTTCGAGGGCCACTGGGCTCGGCACGAGACCGCCCGAACCGGGAAGGCCAACCCCTTCGATCACCGCGGCGCGTCCGGACTCGGAGAAGAGCTTCGGCCGGTCGAAGGGCGGCAGCTCCGGCACGAGGCGGGGATCGGTGAGCGGGCGCTTGAGAAAGGCGGCGAGCGCCGCTTTCTCTGCCGGAACGAGGTTCAGGACACGCACGAACGGGTCCTTGTTATCCGCCTCGAAGTCGCCGCCGCGGTCGTAGAAGTCGACCACCTGCTCGATCGTCGCGAAGCGCCCGTTCTTCATGTAGGGCGCCCGCAGCTCGAGGTTGCGCAGGCTCGGGGTGCGCGTCTTTCCGAGGTCGGTGTCGTCGTTGGTGATCGCGAAGCGGCCGGGATCTTCGGCCGGCGGGCGCACGCCGATGTAGTGGAAGTCGTGGTCGCTCATGATCGCGAGGCGGTGGCAGCGGTCGCAGCTCGCCGACACGAAGACGTCGCGTCCGGCGCTCTCGAGCGGCGTCAGGGCTGCATCGTCGCCACCGATGAAGGCGTCGAACGGCGCCTGATTGGTGAACTGTGTGCGCTCGTAGCTCGCGATCGCCATGGCGACGCGGGGTGCGGTGATGTCCGGCGTGCCGAAGGCCTCTTCGAAGAGCGCGGCGTAGGCGCGGCCGTCGATCCAGTCGAGGAGCGCCGCAGGCGCGCGTGCGGCGAGCGCGAGCGGCGACGCGGCCGCGAGGCGGGCGAGGATCTCCGTCCAGGTCCGGCCGACATGGGCCATCTCGACGTCGCTCACCGGCGGGCCGACGGACTGGCTCTCGAGCGCGCCGCCGGCGGCGAGGACGACCTCGGACGTTACCGGGTCGAGGAACTGTCCGGCCGCGCGGCCGTCCCAGAAGAGGGTCGGAGAGTAGCCGGCGTTGAGCGAGGAGGGCGCGCGTCGCCCGGTCGCCTGTTCGGTGAGACCGAAGTGCAGACTCGGCGAATACAGGCCGTCGGCGCCGCTGCGCGGCACGCCGGGGGATCCCAGAACGTCATCGGCGCCCCCGAAGAGGCCGTCCGGGCCGGGGTGGATCGCGAGCGGGCTCGCGGCCGAGCGCGGGTCGGTGCCTCCTGCCGACGGGATGTGGCAGGTGCCGCAGGCCACGGTGCGCGGCGAGGAGAGCTGCTCGTCCCAGAACAGCGCTTTCCCGAGCCGCACTTTGCTCGGCGTGAGCGGGTTGCCCGGCGGCACCGGAGGTGGAACGAGCTGCGCCTCGACGGCAGAGCTCAGGACGCCGAACGCGGAGGCGACGACGGCGATGGCCGAGATCGAAAGTCTCGCCGTCCGGAGGAGGCGGATCTTCCAGGGCAGAAAGCAGGTCGGAGCGCTGGGCATGACAGGGCAATTCTATCTCGCCCTACCGTGCACCGGCGCCCGGTGCGATAGGCTCGGTCGCCCACTTCGCCGAAAGAGACCCGACATGCCAGCGACCCGTCTCGACGCTCCTTCACCCCTGCCCTTCGCCGGCCGCCAGCGCTTGGCCGCCGCGCTGGCGGGAGCGATCTGCCTGTTCACGCCGCTCGCCGGGCGCGCCGGCGACTGGGTCGAGTTCGTCGAGGCGACAGCGACCCGCCTGGTGGCCGCGAGCGCCGTCGGCGCCAGCGATGTCGAAGAGAAGGACTTCGCCATCGGCGATCTCGACCGCGATTGCCGCACCGATCTCGTCGTGGTGAGGAAGACGCCGTTCAGCAACGCCGGCGGCCGTCGAAACGTCCTGTTCATGAACGAAGGCGGCGTCCTGACGGACCGCAGCGCGACGCTCGCGCCGGCCTTCCTGGACGCCACCGACGATCGTGACGTGCAGCTCGCCGACTTCGACGGCGACGGCTGGTTGGACATCGTCACCGCCGGTACCTTCAGCGAGCCGCCGCGCATCCTGATGAACCAGGGGCGCGACCAGAAGGGCGTCTGGCTGGGTGTCGCGTACGACCCGGGGCGCATTCCGGCCTTCACCCCGCCGCCGAAATTCTGTTCCGTCGCCGTCGGCGACGTGAGCGGTGGGCTGGGACCCGATCTCTATTTCACGGACTACGAGAACGGGCTCGAGGATCGACTTCTGATCAACGATGGCGGCGGCTTCTTCAGCGACGAGACGTCCACTCGTCTCACACCGGCGATGGCGAGCTCGGTTTTCGGCACTTCGTCGCAGATCGCCGACTTCAATCTCGACGGCTCGAACGACATCGTCAAGGTCAACTCGAGCGGCAATGCTCCGCCCCCCGGCACCAGCCCGCACATCTCCATCCTCTACAACGACGGCTTCGGCGCGTTCACCTTCCAGGACGACATCTACGACGTCGCGCCCTACCAGGTCGCCGCGGCCGATTTCACCCAGGACGGGCGCCTCGACCTCCTGGTCGTCGACGACGGCCAGGACCGTTACCTGGTCAACACCGGCAACGACGCCCAGGGTCACGCCGAGTTCACGCAAAGCACGGTCGGCAGCAGTCCCGGCACCGCCTTCTTCGGTGGCAGCAGCCGCTTCGCCGATTTCGACGGCGACGGCATCCTGGACGCCATCGTCGCCGATGTCGATACCGACATCGCCGGCTTCGGCGGCCGGCTGGTGCTGCTGCGCGGGCAGGGGACGCCGCCGAACGTCGCGCTCGTCGATCCGCTGGCTGGCGCCACGCGCAGCTGGACGGCGCAGGGGACCTTCGATGCGGTCGGCATGCACGTCGACCAGGACGGTAACCTCGACCTGGTCGTCGGCGCCTTCGATGGCACCCGGGTGTTCCTCGGCGTCGGCCCCCGCGTCTTCGCCGACGGCTTCGAAGCCGAAACCGCGGGCTGCTGGACCCAGGCCGTCCCCTAGCCGGCAATCAGCTTGCGGTTGACGCCTTAGCCCACACACTTTCGGGGAGCGGCGCACCGAGTGCGTCGGCGGCGCTCTGCGACAGCCTCTCGACGAGCTCCGGGTCGTCGACCAGGCGATCTTCCTCGAACTTGAGCGTCGTAATCCCGGCGCGGGTCAGGAGCTGCGCGTCCACCCGGAGATAGACGCGGTAGAGGTCGAGCTGCGCCTGCTCGGGCGAGACAGAGCGTTCGAAGAAGAGTCGGTTCAGGACGCGGAGATTCAGCGTTCGGGACGCGAGCGACGGCGGCGTGTTCATCGGGGTCTCCTCCTCCGGCAGCGCCAAGGGGCGGAACGGAGCGACCGCGAGTGAAGTCGCCTTGGCTCGCGATGGCGATGGCATGGGCTCTGACGCCGAGGTGCGTGGCGCGACCTCGGGATCGGCGTCTTCGTTCGCCTCCAGGGTAGGTCCGATGGGAGGAACGGCGGCGGGCCGCGCAGGTGCGCCGCGAAGGAAGGCGCCGAACGTCCTGCGTTCGTCATCGTCGATCGTCCCGGCAGAGCGCAGGTATTCCGCCATCGACAGCCGCCGTTCGACGACGAGGTCTGCCGCCAGGAGGTCGCCGAAGGCGCGGTCGCGCGACTCCGGAGTGAGACCGAGCTGCGCGCCGATCTGGGCGACCGAGTGTCTGCCGGAGAGCGAGAACAGCACCGCCCAGGCGCTGCTCGGAAGCCGGAGATTGGCAGGCAGCTCCTCGGGACGCAGAGCGAGCTGGTAGACGGCGCTCGCGAGAATGTGGCCGGGGACGCTCAAGCCGCGCCCCGCTGGTCAGCGGACAGCGCAATGACGAGGAGCGTCGAGGCCCCTCGCCAGCGAATCGGCAGGACGAAGCTCGTCGGCGGAAGTTGCAGCAGGGGCAAGTCGGCCGGACCGAGCGATGCCGGTACGGAGATCTCCCACTCGCCGGCAAAGGCCCGACTGGCATTGCCCGAGAGGATGTTCGACAGCTCCCTGCACATGTCGTTCAGGGTCCGTTCGGAGACTTCCGACTCGCCGTGCGCCTCGAGCAGCCCTGCGAGCATGGCCACCGGAGACGTCAGGTACAGGCAACCCTCGTAGATGCCGCGGATGCGCACCAGACTCGCGTAGTCGAGCAGCGCCGGATCGCCGAACTGCAAGTAGGGCGGATCGACCGTCGGCGGCTCGTCCGGGGCGAGCTTGGCGAAGAAGTCCAACGTGATCTGCTTGAAGAGGTGAAACTGCTCTGCGTCCATGGTCTCTCGCTTCGCGAAGCTCAGACGGGGCGGTGCCGGCGATCGAGCAGCACGGAGTGCTCGAGCAGGAGCGCCGGCAGCGTGTCGTCGAGGCTGTGAGTGGGTGGAGCGTCGGGTCGGACCCGGAGCAGCGGATCGTCGATCGACAATAGGTGGAAGAAGGCATCCCTGCCGGTCCGGGGTCCGGCGAGGGCGTGCCAGGGTCGACCGCGGGCAAGCCAGATCTTGCCTGCGTCCCGCGTCGCCTCCACGGCAATCGAACAGGTCTTGCGGTCGGCGGAGAGGACCTGGAGAAGGCTCGCCAGGGAGACGCCGCGCAGCACCCCTCCCGTATGCGCCGCGAGCAGGTCGTCGACGCGCCGCAGGAGGTAGTGGACGTCCGGCGGCTTCTCCACGATGGCCTCGAAGTGGGGGAGAGGCGGAGAGAATCTCTGGGGTGTCGCGGTGAGGCCGAGAATCGGGGCGCCCGGCGCTGCGAGGCGAAGCTCGGCCACGAAATCGGCCTGCCGGTGAGCGCCGGGGATCGAAGGATCGACCACCAGGAGCGCGGGTCGATGGTCGCGCGCCGCGCCGAGGGCCTCGTTCGCGGTCGCGACAGCCACCACTCGAAACCTGCCGTCGTGGAGTTCGAGGCTCGCTGACAGCATCTCCCTCACCAAGGGTTCCGGTTCGACGAGCAGGATCACGACCCTGACGGTGGACTCCGGCTCGCGCGGGCCCACAGGTGCGCGCTCGATCGGCGCCAAGGTGTCAGCTCCGATCACGGCGCGAGTGCTCCGCGATCAATCGGATGGCGTCGACCACCTCGTCGGCAGTGAACGGCTTGGTGAGGAATCCGCAGGCGCCGCGGCGAACCGCCTCGATCGCGTCACGATGGGAGTTCAGAGCCGAGATGACGAGGATCGTCGCCGTGGGCTCGAGGTCGCGAATTGCGGCAATGGCACCCAGGCCGTCGAGTCGCGGCATCGTCAGGTCCATCGTCACGAGCTCGGGCCGATGTTCACGGAAGAGGGCAAGCGCCTCGGCGCCGTCCTCGGCGAAGAGGACCTGCCCGATATCCTCGCTCTCGAGGCTGCGGGCGATCGCGTTGCGCATCACCAGGGAATCGTCGACGACGAGGAGCCTCATCGCGCGCCGGCCTCGACGAGCGTGGGGAGGAGGATCTGGAAGGCGCAGAAGTGCCCGTATTCCGAGTGCACGGAGATCGAGCCGCCGGCCTCGGCGACCCGGTTCCGAACGAGGTCGAGACCCACGCCTCTGCCGGCGTGGACGGTGGTTTGCTCCGCGGTCGAGAATCCCGGAAGAAAGAGGAGCTCTGCGAGCTCGGCCGGCGAGGGGTCCGGCAGGCTGCCGGACTCCGCTCGCCGCCGCAGGCGATCCCAGTCGATACCGCGGCCATCGTCCTGGAAGATCCACTCGGCCCAGCCCTCGTCGTGCTCGCGAACCGCGAGCTGCAGTGTCGCGACCGGGGGCTTGCCGTGGCGAACCCGCTCCTCCGCCGGCTCGACGCCGTGGATCATGGCGTTGCGGGCGAGTTGCACGAGCACATCCCGCATGAGTCCGGTCCAGCGCGCGGGAAGGTCGGTCTCGCGAGCTCTCGACACGAAGCGCGCCGGGCGATCGAGCTCGGCAGCGAGCTCTCCCACCAGGCGGGCGATGCCGGACAACAGACCGACTTCGGCGGTGGCGCGAGTTGGCTCGCCGGCCGAACCGGAGAGCGTCCGGAAGTGAGACATCACCTCACGAGTCTCGACCAACAGGGCTCCCAGCAGGTCGATTCGATTCTCCGCCGCAATGAGCGCCTCCTGGTCGGCGGTCCCGCGGCGAATCGAGTCGAGGGCGTCCTCGAGGGCGTGGAGCTCGCGTTGCGCCGGTGAGAATCGAGCCAGCCCGGCCTCCCCTTTGAGCGCGTGCACCTCGCGAAAGGCGGCGTCGACCTCGCTCGGGATCGGAGCCTGAAGCCGCCAGGTCTCGATGCCGCGCCCCAGGGCCTCGCGCATGCGCGCCATGCGCTCGACGAGCCCGGCGAGCGCCTCCGGCGCCACCTCCACGAGCGAGAGTGCCAGGCCGAGCCGGCGTTCCGATCGCTCGCGCTCGGTCGTGACGGCGCGCGCCAGCTCCTCCGCCCGGGTCACGTCTTCCACTCGAACCAGGATTGTCGGCGCGATGTCGGTCTGCTTGCCGCGGGTGAAGCGAAAGGCCAGGACTCGCGGCTCGCCGGTGGTCGGGAGGCGGGCTTCGACGCGCGCCAGCGGGTTGATCCGGGCCACCAGAGACTCGATCACGTTTGGGTCGAAAAGCGTCGTGAGGAACCCCTGGGCGAGCTCGCACCGTTCAGCCTCGAGAAAGTCGCCGAGCAGGTCGGCGAACCTGCGGCCGGCGATTCGCTGCGTGCCGAAGATCGACTCGACGGAGCGCGAGTACTCACCCAGCACGATCTGGTCACGGCCCACGAGGAGCAATCCGTCGCGGATCGTGTCCAGGATCTGGCTCATCTGCGCGTTGCGCAGGATCGTCAGCTTCGAGTCGGCGACGAGTAGGGTCTCGAAATCGACCAGTCGCGCCCCGAGCCCGAATGGCGAGGGTCCCTCGAAGGTCACCACCAGCGGCTCGTACACCAGATCCGGGTGGCGATCGAGCCCGAACCGCACGGCCTCCTCGATGCCGATCGGCGCCGGGAGCAGAAGGGCTCCGCCTCTCTCTTCGAAGCGCTCCATCATGAGGCGAATCGGGCGTGGCAGGTAGAGATCGCGGCCACAGTACCGGCCGATCGTCTCGAGGAAATAGCGCCGCGAGACCGCCGAGCGCACGATTCCCTGTTCGGTCAGCAGGACTCCGGGCAGCTCCGGGCGATCATGAAAGAGCTCGGCGAGTCCCTTGCCCCGGGAATCGAGATCCAGGGCAGCCTCGAATCCCGGCAGGTCGCCGATCGACGAGGACGGTGAGATGGATCGGAGTGAGCGTTGCGTCACGGGGTGTCCTGGAGGTCGCGAGAGAGGCGGCCGGCGAGAGGCAATCTACTGTCCGGGAGCAAAGACCGCGTGTCGAGAGTGTGACGGAGCCCGACCAGCAACCGGCCGCGAGTGCCCGTCGGGCGTTGCGGCGCGCGAGATTGCCGAGATCGAGAGCGCGAGCGCCGCCAGGGGAACCCCCACGGACGCCCCGGTCCAGGCCCAGCGCCCGCCTTTGGCTCGGCTGGCGGCTCCCTTGCCCCACCGTTTGTGGCAGCATGGAGACCTTCCGACGCGAGGTTCCCGATGCCCTTCACCGCCTCCGACTGCCAGCGCGCCCGACTCGAGTTTCCCGCCCTCGCCCGACGCCAGGGCGAGCTCCCGATCGCCTACCTCGACGGACCGGCGGGGTCGCAGGTGCCGACGCCGGTCATCGACGCCATCGCCGGCTACTATCGTGAGTCGAACGCCAACACCCACGGGCAGTTCGCGACTTCGCAGCGCTCCGACGAGCTGGTGCACCTCGTGCGCGAGAAGGCGGCCTCCTTCCTCGGTGCCGCGGACTGGCGGACGATCTCCTTCGGCGCCAACATGACGACGCTCACCTTCGCGCTCGCCCATGCCGTGGCGCGAGCCTGTTCGCCCGGCGACGAGATCGTCATCACCCAGCTCGATCACGAGGCCAATCGCGGCCCCTGGCTGGGGCTCGCCGAACGCGGTCTGGTGATCCGCGAAATTGCGCTGCGGCCCGACGGCACGCTCGATGCCGAGAGCCTCGCCGCCGAGATCGGACCGCGCACGCGACTGGTCGCGATGGGGCTCGCCTCGAACGCCCTCGGCACGGTCAACGACGTGGCGCTGGCCCGCGAGCTGACGCGCGCCGTGGGCGCCTGGCTGCTCCTCGACGCGGTGCACTACGCCCCCCATTTCGCGGTCGACGTTGCCGCTCTCGATGCCGATTTCCTGCTCTGTTCGGCCTACAAGTTCTACGGTCCCCACATCGGCCTGCTCTACAGCCGGCCGGGTCTCCTCGACACTCTGGCGACCGACCGCCTGCGCACCCAGGACCCTGCGGGTCCGTTCCGGATCGAGACCGGAACGTTGCATCACGCGGCGCTCGTCGGCGTCGGAGCGGCGATCGATTTTCTGGCGTCCTGGGGCCGTGGTGACGATCTGCGCCAGCAGCTGGTCGACGCCATGAGCGGCATCGGGGAGTGGGAAGGGGCCCTCGCCCGGCGCTACTGGAGCGCGGTCCGGGCGATCCCGGGAGTCACCGTGCACGGTCCGGACTTCGGCGCTTTTCGCCGCGCGCCGACGGTCTCGATCACGCTCGGTGGCGCGACGGCCGAGGCCGTGGCGCGCCGGCTCGCCGAGCGGGCGATCCAGGTGTGGGACGGTGATTTCTACGCCGTGCGCGCTGTCGAAGTGCTCGGTCTTGCCGCCGTCGGCGGTCTCCTGCGCACCGGTTTTCTGCTCTACAACACCCCGGAAGAGGTCGACCGCCTGCTGACCGGCCTGGCCGAGGTCGCGGCGACAGCCTAGGCGGTCTTGCGCCGCCCCGGCACCATGTAGGGAACCTCCGCCTGAAAGCGGCGAAAGCTCTCGCCGTGGCGGCGCAGGTAGCGGCGCTCCTTGAGCCGCGGGCCGACGACGCAGTAGGTCGTCCACAGGAGAGCGAGCGCCATCCGGTCGGGTGTCCAGACCGGGCCGGTCCAGAGGGTCAGGGCGAAGCCGAGATAGACCGGCTGCCGCGTCCACCGGTAGAGACCGCCGGTGGGAAACGAACCGTAGACCGGCTTCTCGCCCCGCCACACTGCCGTCCAACCCAGCGAACCGGTCTGCAGCGGGAACCCGGCATCGTAGAGGGCCTTCAACAGGAAGATCCAGCTCGCCGCGTAGAGGCCGTTGCTCACGAGGGCTGCCGCGCCGTGCGGTTCCCACCAGACGATGCCGGAGGGCGACCAGAGGAGGAACGTCAGGGCGATCTGGACCGCGGCGATGGCGGCGAAGGTCGTGGTCGAAAGCGCCCCACCGAGCCCGCCCGGGGCGAGGCGAGCAAGGAGCGCCCCACCGCGCCGGCCGAGGAGGAAGGAGTGCAGGATCGGGAACTGGAAGATCAGCAGGGCGTTCGCCAGCCAGGCGGCGGCGCCGTGCGCAGTGCCGATGGAGAACCGCATGCCCTGATGGAGATTCAGTACCATCGCGCCGACGCCGGCCACGAAGATGCCGTGGGCGGCGAGGCCGTAGAGCGCGGCGATGAGCCGCCGCCGTCCCGGAGTCATCACTCCTCCCACGTGCCCTCGGCCCGCACCAGGATGTCGACCGTCTTGGCCGCGCGGGCAACGAGGAAGCTCGGGTCGTGAAGACCCCATTCGACATAGGGAATCGGGAACGCGAGCTCACCGCGCACCTTGCCATCGGCACTCTCGACCGTGGTCGAGATCGTCATCGGGTGGTCCGCGCCGTGCAGGCTCATGACCCCCACGATGCGCAGCTCGCTCTTGCCCGGGTCGGCGACCACTCCCTCGACACGGCGCGCCCGGAAGACGATCGTGGGGAAGCGGGCCGTCTCGAGCACCTCGGCGTGCATCGTCTCGTCGCGGTCCTCGTTCCCGGTCGCGGCACGGGTCGCATCCACGATGATCTCGCCGGAGGCCTCGCCGGACTCGGTATCGAACCGGATCGTGCCCGAAGTCAGCACCATCGTCCCATGCACCTCGTGAAAGGTCGTGCCGAGCGTGAAAGTGACGGCGCTCGCGGCCGGGTCGAGCCGGACGGCGCGTTCCGCCGCCAGGGCCGGCAGCGCGACCGCCGCGCAGAGGATCAGGGTCAGCAGGTTGAGCAGGCGATGCATGGCAGGAGCTCCTGTCGGCGATGCCGAAATGGCGAATCGTCACCGGTCGGATCCGCATGCCGGTTCGATGCCATCGTGCCACCGCCGTATGACAGCCCCATGAACGGGGAGAAACCGGCGCCCGTCCCCCTGCCTTGCGGTCGCGCCCTCAGTTCACCGGTTCGAAACGGCCCTGGAAGAAACGCAGGGTGGGGGGCTCGTGGACGAACCTCAAGCCGCCGATCGAGTCGCGGCGCTGGTAGAGGCGGACGATGCCGTCGGCCACCGCGCGCAGGTGGTCGTCGGAGTAGACCCGGCGCGGCAGCGTCAGCCGCACCAGCTCCAGGGCCGGTCGGTAGTTCGCACCCGTCTTCGGGTCGCGGCCCTTGGAGACGTTGCCGCGCTCCATCGCCCGCACGCCGGTCTCGACGTAGATCTCGCCCGCCAGCCGCTGCGCCGGGTAGAGGTCCTGGTCGACGTGGGGCAGGAAGCGCTTGACGTCGAGGAAGACCGCGTGGGTCCCCGTCGGCTCGACCACCGGCACGCCTCCCGCCTTGAGCCAGCCGGCCAGGCGCGCCGTCTGCTCGACGCGCGAGCGGATGTAGCGGTCGTCGACCATCTCTTCGATTCCCCGCGCCATCGCCGCGAGGTCGCCCGCCGGAAGTCCACCGTCGCGCACCCCGCCTTCGTAGATCCTGAGCTTCGCCTCGGCGCTCCGCGCCCAGGCGGCGTTGTCCTTGAAGGCCAGCAATCCGCCGATGTTGATCAGGTAGTCCTTCTTGCCGGAGACGGTGCAACCGTCGCCGTAGAGCATCATCTCGCGCAGGATGTCGCGCACCCGGGTGTTGTGAAAGCGCGCGTCGTGCTTCTGAATGAGGTAGGCGTTCTCCACCGCCCGCGTGGCATCGAACATCACCGGGATGCCGTGGGCGCTGCAGTAGGCGTAGACCGCTCGCAGATTGTCCATCGACACCGGCTGGCCGCCGGCGAGGTTCACGGAGTGCTCGAAAGAGATGTAGGCGACCGCGGCGGCGCCGTGCTCGGCGACCACCGCCTCGAGCTTGGCGAGGTCGATGTCGCCCTTCCAGGGGTAGTCGCTCTGCGGGTCGTGGGCCTGGTCGACGATGACGTCGACGAAGCGGCCGCCGGCGAGCTCTTGATGCACTTTGGTGGTGGTGAAGTACATGTTCCCGGGAACGATCTGGCCGGGCCGGATCATCACCTCGGAGAGGATCTGCTCGGCCGCCCGCCCCTGATGGGTGGGGAGCGCGTAGGCGTAGCCGTAGGTCTCGCGCACCGCGGCGACGAAGCGGTGGTAGGCCTCGCTGGTCGCCGGGGTCGGAATCGCGGCGTCGTAGGCCGCCCACTGTGTCGTGCTCATCGCCGAGGTGCCGGAGTCGGTGAGCAGGTCGATCGCGACGTCGGCCGAGCGCAGGAGGAAGGTGTTCCAGCCCGCCTCGCGGATCGCCCGCTCGCGCTGCCCGCGATCGGTGCGGGCGATCGGTTCGAGCGTGTGAATGAGATAGGGCGCGCATTCGAACTCGAAAGGCTCGAGATCGGCGAAGACCGAGCGGAAGCTCAACTGGTCGTGCCACTGCGCCCCGTCGGCGGTACCGGTCTCGACCTCGAGTGGCGAGATGCGGTCGCGCTGCCGGAAGAGATGGATCAGCGCATCGGCCACCTGATCGAGCTGCTCGTTGGTCATCGCCAGGCGCGGGATCTGCAACGGCAGCAACTGGTCGCGGCCCACCAGCCCCTGGGCGAGGGCGCGCACGCCGGAAGTCTGGTAGAGGGCACAGGCGAGCGCATGCTGGGGATGCGGGCCGCCCGCCGGCAGGAAGGAGTCGGCGCGCACATAGGCGCCGTCGCAGCCGCGTTCGCAGGGGATTCCGGCCGTTTGCAACCGGGCGGTGAAGCGCTCGGTCTGGTGCATCGCCCACTGCACTTCGGACTCGTCGGTCATCTCGGCGAGGCCGCGGGCGAGCACCTCCATCGTCCGCCCGGCCATGCCGCCGTAGGTGTGCAGCCCTTCGTAGACGACGACTTCGTTGAGGAAGAGCTCGAGGTCGGCCGGGTTGTCGGTGGCGAGGAATCCGCCGGTATTGCCGTGCGGATCCTGGGCGCCGTCCATCAGCACGATGTGGGCGGTCTTGGCGATCAGCTTGGTGAGGTCGGCCACCGAGCGATCGGCCATACCGGATTCGTGACGCTGGATGTACCAGGCGTTCTCGATCACCCGCGAGAGGTCGAGCACCAGGCGCAGCCCGTGGCGGTCGGCAAGGGCGCGCACGGCTTTCAGGTTGGCCAGACTGAACGGATGCTGGCCGTCGGCGAAGCACTGCGCGCCGAGGAAGGCCGGCCGGGACTTGGCGATCACCTGCTCGAGCCGGGCGAGATCGAAACTGCCGGTGAAGACCGGCTCGGCGTGGTCGCGCGCGTCGTGGATCTCGATGCCGCGCGGGGCGTGCAGGTCGACCCGGCCGCGCGCGTTGCTCGCCAACACCGAGCCGGGAGGACAGAGCGTCTTGACCAGGAGCTTCACCGCGCCGAGCGTATTGTGAGTGGGGCAGACGTAGGTGTGGCCGAGCACGCGGTTGATCGTGCGCTCGAGGGTCTCGAAGTTGCGCGCGCCGGCGTACGCCTCGTCGCCGACGAGCTGGCCGGCGAGCTGCTCCTGCGACATCGCGCCCGTTCCGTAAGAGACCATGTCGAAGGTGATCTGCGAGGGCGTCAGCTCGAAGACGTTGAAGCGCGCCGCCGCAAGATTGCGCTTGCGTTCGTCGGGCGCGGGGAAGGCGATCGGGCGAACGGTCTTGATCTTGTGCGGCTCGTGGGTGGGCACGGGAATGGGCATGGTGGTCTCCTCTGGCTTGTGAAAAGTTTAGAGCGGCGGGTTCGCCCTCCTGAATGGAGTTCGTTAGGCGATTTGGCCGAAATGGCGCGTAAAGAGAGGTAGAATGCATTTATGAGTTACGAATCAACAAAGCAGCTCGACGCCACTGGTTGGCGACTGCTGCGCGAGCTGCAACAGGACGGGCGCGTGAGCTTCGCCGAGCTCGCCCGGCGCGTCGGACTCTCGACGCCGGCGGTGGCCGAGCGCGTGCGCAATCTCGAGGCAGCGGGGATCGTCCGCGGCTACCGCGCCGAGATCGATCTCGCCAAGGTCGGACTGCCGATCCTGGCGGTGGTGCGCATGAGCGTGATGGGGGACGTACTCGGCCGCATCACCACCATGGCCCGCGAGCTGCCCGAAGTGCTGGAGTGCCACCGCACCACCGGCGCCGATTCGTTCATCATGAAAGTCGCGGTCTCGTCGGTCGAGCATCTCGAGAAGCTGATCGACCGGCTCACGCCCTTCGGATCGACCTCCACGTCGATCGTGCTCTCTTCGCCGGTCGCCGGTCGGATCCTCGAGGCGCCTTCGCCACGCGGCCTGGCAGAGAGCGGGTCGCCCTCGCGACCCGCAAGATCCGGCTAGACCGTCCCTGAAGGGGCGGCGCGCGCCTCTGCCGGGAGAGCGGCAGGCGGAGAGCCGGGCCGGGCCGCGGACCGGCTCTCCTTCCCCTCGCTACAATAGGGCCAGCCATGCTGCGCAGCCCACGAGGATTGCGGTGACGACGCCCCCGGACCGCCCCGGCTCGCCCCACGAACCGACCGACATCGGCGAGTTCCTGCGCGACGGCCCCGCGGCAGGTCCCGGGACGCCGTCCGGACCGCAGCCGCCCCTGCCGCAACGCATCGGCCGCTACCGGATCCTCGAGCTCCTCGGACAGGGGGGGATGGGAACGGTCTACCTCGCCGAGCAGACGGAGCCGATCCGCCGCCAGGTGGCGATCAAGCTGATCCGTTCCTCACGCTTGGACGCGCAGTTCACCCACCGCTTCGAGGCCGAGCGCCAGGCGCTCGCCCGGATGAGTCATCCGTGCATCGCCCAGGTCTACGAGGCCGGAGACACCGAGGACGGTCAGCCGTTCTTCGCCATGGAGCACGTGCCGGGAGAGCCGATCACCGACTACTGCGATCGCGAGCGGCTGTCGATCGACGCGCGGCTCGATCTCTTCGTCGCCATCTGTCGCGGCATCCACCACGCCCACCAGAAGGGAGTGCTGCATCGCGACATCAAGCCGGCGAACATCCTGGTCGCGACCGAGCAGGGTCGCCCGGTGCCGAAGATCATCGACTTCGGAGTCGCCAAAGTGCTCGATGGCGAGGCGTCCGATTCGCCGGCGACGGTCTTCGGCGTGGTCATCGGAACACCGTCCTATTTGAGTCCCGAGGCGATCGCCGCCTCGACGGCGGCGGATAGCGCCGATCCGGACACGCGCTCCGACGTCTATGCACTGGGAGTGCTGCTGTTCGAGCTCCTGGTCGGCGAGCGTCCGTTCGGAAGGTCGGGGGAGAGCCTCCTGCAGATCCTGCGGCAGGTGACCGAGGGCGAAGTGCCGACGCCCTCCGCGCGCTGGCGCGCTCTCGCTTCGCGCGAGTGCGAGTCGCGCGCCGCCCTGCGGGCGACGAGCCCGGCGGGAGCGTTGCGGGCGCTGCGCGGCGACCTCGACGGGATCACTCTCAAGGCGACCGCCCGCCAGCGCGAGATGCGCTACGACTCGGCTGCCGAACTGGCGAACGACATCGAACGGCATCGCCGTTTCGAGCCGGTCCTCGCCGGGCGGCCAGGACGTCTCTACATCCTCGGGAAGTTCGCGCGGCGTTATCGCGCCGCCGTCGTCGCGACCGGCGTCGTGATTCTGGCGCTCGCGGCCGGCGTCGCGGCGCGCACCCTCGAGGCCCAGCGCGCCAACCGCGAGGCGGCGGCGGCTCGCCAGGCGCAGGCCGAAGCCGCGGAGGTCGTCGAGTTCCTGGTCGACCTCTTCGAGGTGAACGATCCCGGAACGGCGCGCGGCAGCACGATCACCGCGCGCGAGCTGCTCGACCGCGGCGCCGGAGAGCTGCGTTCGCGGCTCGACGGCCAGCCGCTGCCGCGCGCCCGCCTGTTCGACACCATCGGGCGTGTCTACCAGCAGCTCGAGCTGCACGAGCCGGCGGAGGCGTCGATCACCGAGGCCCTGGTCCTGCGCGAGCAGAGCCTGGGTCCGGTGCACCCCGAGGTCGGCACCAGCCTCGTCCATCTGGGCGACCTGCAGTGGGTGCGCGGCGACTATCCCGCGGCCGAAGCGACGCTCCGGCGCGCGCTCGCGATTCGCGAGCAGGCGTTCGGAGACGACGACCCGGCGGTCGCGGACGTGCTCGACAACCTCGGCTCGGTGCTGGAGATCCAGGCCCGCTACCCGGAAGCCGAGGCGATGCATCGCCGGGCGCTCGCGATCCGCGCGCGTGAGCTCGGGCCGGACGCGCTGCCGGTCGCCTCGAGCCTCGACGACCTCGCCGTCTCGCATCTCGATCGCGGCGACGGCGCGACGGCGGAGCCGCTCTTCCGCCGGGCGCTCGCCATCCGCGAGTCCCACCTCGGGCCCGACGACCCCCAGGTCGCGACGACCGCCAACGGCCTGGCGATCGCGCTCTTCCAGTTGCGGCAGTTCGAGGACAGCGCTGCGATGCATGGCCGTGCGCTCGCCATCCGCGAGAAGGTGCTCGGCCCCGAGAGCTCGGCGGTCGCCCAGTCGCTCAACAATCTCTCCAGCGTCCAGATCGAGCTCGGCCGGTTCGCCGAAGCCGAGGCCGCGCTCCTGCGGGCGGCGGCGATCTGGCAGAAGAACCTTGGCCCGGACCATCCGCGCATCGGGATCGTGCAGCTCGGCCTCGCCGATCTCTACCTGCGGCGGAGCGAGGCGACCCGCGCGGAGCCACTCCTGCGGAGCACCGTCACCCTGTTCGAGCGCACCCTGGATGCAGGGCACCCGCGACTCGCCGTGGCGCTCCATGCGCTCGCCCGCTGCCTGTTCGCTCTCGGCCGGGCCGAGGAGGGCCGCCCGGTCTGCGCCCGCGCCCTCGCCCTCCGCGAAAAGGCGCTCGGCCCCGACGACCCGATGACCGTCGAGACTCGAAACCTCTGCGCCGCAGAGACGCGGTAACCGTCGCCGGTCTACCCGATGCGCGACGTCGAACGCTGCTCTTCGCTGGCCGCCGATTCCCAGGCTTCCCCTTCGCGCAGGTGAACGACAGCTGCCGTACTTCCGCAGTCGCGCAGGCGGCGTTCGAAGGAGTCGACGGTCTGCGCGGTGCGCAGCAGGGGTGAGCGCGGGGCGATGCCGAGGTGGATGGGAATGATCGTCGCCGCACCGAGGTCGGCTGCGGCCGCGACCGCGCCGTGTTCGCCCATGGTCATCGGCAGGCGGAAGGTCGCCACTGGCATGAGCGCGACGTCGATGCGGAACTTCCGCCCGATCTCGGACATGAAAGGGCGATGGTAGGTGTCGCCCGCGAAGTAGGCGCAGACTCCTTCGAGCTGAACGACGAAGCCGATGGTGCGGGCGAGGTGGAGCGCCGGGACTGCGGTCACGACGGCGGCTCCGACCTCATGGCTTTGCCAGGGGCGCATCGGCTGGTAGTTGCGCGCCCCATTGAGCCACCGCGTCGCGAGGGAGCCGGGAGGTCCGAGAACCGGGATCGCGCCATCGAGGCTGCGCAGGAAGCTGCGGTCGGTGTGATCCCAGTGCCGGTGGGAGAGGAGCACAGCATCGATCTCGCGCATCTCGTCGCGGCGGAACGCCGGCGGATGCAGCCTCGCATAGGCGAGGTTGCCGGAGGTGCCGAACCAGGGGTCGGTGAGCAATCGAGAGCGCGCCCCTTCGACCACCACCGTACTGTGGCCGACCATCGTCACTCGCACGGTCCGGTCTCCAGACCGCGCAGGAGCCGCCCCTTGGCGCGCGCCGCCAGGAGGACGAAGGCGAGCGCCGCTCCCAGAGCGACGCCGCTCGAGAGATCGAGGACGTCGCTCCAGGCGCCGTCCGTCCAACGCCGGAGCAGGAAGTTCAGGAAGAAGAACAGGAGCAGCCAGAGAAGTCCGAGGCGGGTCAGCCCGCGGGGATCGAGTTGGGCGAAGGGCATCTTCATCGGTGTTCTCCAGCGGGCATCAATCGGTCAGGAAGTACCAGGTCATCAGCACGAGCTTGATGACCGCGAAGGTGGCGACGACGGCCAGCAGGTCCCAGCTCCAGAGATCATCGACGTAGAAACGGTAGGCGAACAGGCCGAGCGCGACGAAAGCGCCGAACACGCCTGCAGCGCTGGTCGAGCGGCGCCGGTGGGTCAGGAAGCGTTCGTCGATCTGCCAACCCAGCAGCGGGATCCTCATCGTTCGGTCTCCAGGGTGAAGATGTCGTCGGTAGCGCAGCCGAAGAGGCGCGCGAACTGCAGGGCGAGTGGCAGGCTGGGTACGTAGCGGTTGCACTCGATCGAGTTGATGCTCTGACGCGAGACGCCGACCGCATCGGCGAGCTGCTGCTGGGTCCAGCCACGCGCCAGCCGCAGCTCTCGGACCCGGTTGTGAATGGTGGGAATCATGTCAAGTCAGCTTTCCATGGCGATTATCGGCTGCGGTTTCGCCCGTGTCAAGTCGGCTTTCCATGGGCCGTGGTTGGCGCTCGGCCCCACGGACCTGCCGACCATCGCGAGGCGTCCGACCGGGGGCGTCACGGCGGAGAAGCCGCGACCGCTGCCGCGCGGTCAGAGACCGTAGCGGCGCGCGAGCAGGATCGACAGCGTGACGAGCATGATCAGGACGAGCGGCGTGCCCACGCGGAGGAAATCCCGGAAGGTATAGCGGGCGGCGTTCATGACCAGAAGGTTGGTCTGGTAGGCCATGGGGGTCGCGTAGCTCAGATTCGCGCCGAAGAGGATCGCGAGGACGAACGGCTCCAGTGGGCTGCCCAGCTGCTGCGCCGTCGCAATGGCTATCGGCGTTCCGACGGCAGCAGCGGCGCTGTTGGAGACGAAGTTGGTGAGCAGCGCCGCGAACGCCATGAAGACCGCGATCTGACCTGCGGGCGGAACGAGCTCGACGACCATCGTGAGACCCCGTGCGACCCATGCGGCGGCTCCGGTCTCGACCAGGGCACTGCCGAGCGCGATGCTCGAGGCGACGAGCAGCACGACGGAGGGGCTGATCGCCCGGCCGAGCCCCTCGAACTTCAGGCAGCGGGTGAGAAGCATCGCCACCACGCCGAGCAGGGCCGCGATGTGAATCGGCAGCCAGCCGGTTGCCGCTGCGAGGATGACGGCGGCCATGATGGCGAGCGCCCACAGAGCTTTGGGTGAGCGCGGGAGAGTGGTGCTGTTGTCGAGCAGGAGGAGCCCTGGGGCCGTGCGGAGACCGGCGATCCGCGCTTCCGACCCCTGCACCAGCAGCACATCCCCGGTCGAAAGAGGAATGTCGGCAATGGCGCGCCCATCCTCCAGCAACCCTTCAGTGCCTTGCCGGAAGCCGACGACGATGACGTGATGCGCCTCGGCAAAGCGCGTCTGGCGCAGGGTCTGGCCGATGAGCGATGAATCCTGGCCGATCACCACCTCGGCGAGCATGGAGTCCTCGTGCCCGCTGCCGGTGTCGACGAAGCGACCGAAACCCGCGCGGTCGAAGAGCTCGACCTGGAAGGTCGACGCCAGGTCGTGCAGTCCCTTGGGGCTGTCGTTCAGGAGGACGACATCGCCGGGCACGAGCTCCAGGGTGGGCTCCGGCGGCAGGATCTGCCCGTCGCGGAGAACTCCGGTCGCGGGGATCTCCCGCCCCATGGTCTTCGAGAGGTCGGCGATCGCGCGCCCTGCCAAGCGCGGGTTGTCGCCTGCGACCGGAACGCTGGCGCCGTAGAGACGCGGCGTGCCGGGATCCCGCACAGTGGTGTCGGGCAGCAATCTCGGCGCGATGAGCCAGAGATACGGCAGGGCCACGGCGAAGGCGAGCAGCGCGATCGAGCTGAAGTCGAAGATACCCATCGGTTGCATCCCGAGGTCGGCCGCGATGGACAGAATCAGCAGGTTCGTCGAAGTGCCGATGCCGGTCAGCATGCCGCCGGCGAGGATGCTGAAGTTCACCGGCATCAGGGCCTTCGAGGCCGGGTATCCGACCCGGTCGGAGAGGCCGAGCAACATCGGCAGCATCAGCACCAAGACCGGCGTGTCGTTGACGAAGCCGCTGGCGAGCCCGGCGAGCACGAGCGTCAAGAGCAGGCCGAGCGCGAGATTCCACTTCCAGATGCGCGCCAACCAGCGCACCGCAGGCTCCATCGCCCCGGTCAGGGTCAGGCCGCGACCGAGGATCATCAGGGCACAGATCGCCACGAGAGCCGGATGGCCGAAGGCGTGGAGAATCTCCGCGTCGGTCAGATCTCCCGACTCGCTGACGAAAGGAAACCGGTTGAAGATCACCAGCAACGCGACGAGGAGGCCCAGTGAGACGAGCTCCATGCGGAGCTGGGGCCGGGTGTAGAGATAGAAGACGGCGAGGGTCACCGCGAGCACGGCGATGGCGTGTGGATCGGGCATCGGCGGGGGCGTCGCCCGGACTCTGACGCGAATGCCGCGCCGCCGCAAGACGGACGTCGGCACAGGTCGGTCGGTGATGGGGGGCCGCCGAGCCAGTCGCGGTCGGCGATTGCTATTCTTCCGCCATGGAACTCGCCCAAGTCGACCGCAGTATTCTGGTGGTGATCGACCTGCAGGGGAAGCTGGTCGAGAAGGTCCACCGCTCTCCGCTCGTCCTGGCGGCGACCCACCGCCTGCTCGAGCTCGCGCAGCTGTTCTCCGTGCCGGTGGTGCTCACCGAACAGTATCCGCGCGGGCTCGGCCCGACCCACCCCGAGATCTTCGCCCGCTTCGAGGCGCTGACGGTGCCCAAATGGCGGTTCGAGAAGGGCGCCTTCGGCTGCTTCGGCGAACCCGGCTTCCAGGAGTCGCTGGCCGAGGTGCGCCCCGGCCTCGCTCCGGCCGACCGCCAGCTCGTGGTCGCCGGCATCGAGGCGCACGTCTGCGTGATGCAGACCGTGCTCGAGGCGCGGCGATTGGGGCAGTCGGTACACCTTTGCTGGGAAGCCGTCTCGGGTCGCGGCGCCGAGCATCGCCAGGCCGCGCTCGAGCGCATGCGCCAGGCCGGCGCGGAGGTGAGCAACCTCGAGTCGGTGGCTTTCGAATGGGCGCGCCACAAGGACCACGCCCAGTTCAAGGCGATGTCGGCCATCTTCAAGCAGGGGCAGATCGGCGGCGACGACTGATTCCAGCCAGCAGGATCAGGTTCACGCGCCGACGCAGGCGCGAAGCCTTGCGCCGGGCGCCCCCCTAGGCGGGGCGGACGAGCCTTCCGATGCGCCCGGACCGCCCGTCCGGGCGGGCTCCCCACCTGGGCGCGGTGCGACACTGGAGGACGGAGTTCGGCTCCGCCCGCACAGTCGCGGTGCCCGGGAGGCGTTCTCCTTTCCAGGAGGAAACACCCCATGAAGCTGCGCACCACGTTGCTCGCTCTCCTGCCCCTTGGCTTCGCCGCCCTCGCGGCGATCGCCGGGGCGCAACCGGCCGATGAACCGATTCGACCGATCCAGCCGGCCGAAGTCACCCGGCCCGCGGTCGTCGAGCTGGGCAAGAAGCTCTTCTTCGACCCGCGGCTCTCGAAGTCGGGCTTCATCTCCTGCAACTCCTGCCACAACCTGAGCCTGGGCGGCTCCGACAACCTGCAGACTTCGATCGGCCACAACTGGCAGCGCGGACCGATCAACTCGCCGACGGTGCTGAACTCGAGCATGAGCCTGGCGCAGTTCTGGGACGGGCGGGCGAAGGACCTCCAGGAGCAGGCCGGCGGACCGATCGCCAATCCCGGCGAGATGGCCTTCACGCACCGTCTCGCCCTCGATGTCATCGTCTCGATCCCGCAGTATCGCGAGGAGTTCGCGCGCGCCTTCGGCGCCGGGCCGATCGTGATCGATCGCGTGACCGAGGCGATCGCCGCTTTCGAGGAGACCCTGGTGACGCCCAACTCGCGCTTCGACCGCTGGCTCATGGGCGATGCGGGCGCGCTCACCGCGCCGGAGCTCGCCGGCTACACGCTCTTCAAGGACAGCGGGTGCGTCGCCTGTCACAACGGGCCGGCGGCGGGTGGCACCTCGTTCCAGAAGATGGGCGTGGTGGAGCCCTACGTGACCGCCAATCCGGCGGAGGGGAGGATCGGCGTGACGCACGAAGCGATCGATCGGTTCCGCTTCAAGGTGCCGACGCTGCGCAACGTCGAGCTCACCTATCCCTACTTCCACGACGGCGAGGCCGAGACGCTCGCCGAAGCGATCGACGTGATGGGTCGGCTCCAGCTCGGCAACACCTTCACGCCGGAAGAGACCGCCCAGATCGTCGCCTTCTTGAAGACGCTGACCGGCGACCAGCCGCGCTTCGAGATGCCGCTGCTGCCGCCCTCGACCCCGGAGACGCCGCGCCCGGTGCCGTTCGGATAGCCGGCGCATCGCCTCTGCCGGCCGAGGCACGCTCCGGGCGCGATGGCCCGCGTCCGGCCCGGAGTGCGTCTCCTCTGGGTGGGAGGATCGAACGTTGAAGAAGCTGCTGAGTTGGATTCTGGGCGGAATCGGCCTGGCGGTTCCGCCCGCCACGGCGGGCGGCCGAACCGTGACGGTCTATCCGCCCAATGTCGAAGGGCTCACTGCGCTGCGTCTGGAGATCCGCATCGACGGTGCGGTCGCCGGCTTGCTCGCCGCGGACAAAAGCGCCGCCGAGGTCGAGCCGAGCGTCACGATCCCGCTTGCGACCGGCTTTCACGCTTATGCGCTCGCGGGCGAAGCGCTCTTCGCGGACGGGCGCAGCGAACCTGTTCGCGGCGAAGGGATCGTGGCACGGGACGAGTTCGTCCGCGAGCGTCTGGAGGGCCGTGCAGCGAAGGCGGATCCGGTGGGAGCGCTCGAGTCGCTCCTCGCAGAGTTGCGCGCGCTGCCGGGAGCGCCGGCGTTGCCGCGTCTCGAACGTGGACCGCGGGGCCCCTTCGAGAGCGCCCTCGCCGCGGCCGAGGCGCGCTTCGACCTCGTCCTCCCGCCGACCTGCGCGACACTCCTGCGTCGTTTCGGTCCGTTCCTCTACGTGAGCCGTGGCGACGGTGGGGAAGAACCCCGCGCCGCCCTCTCCGCGCCGGAGAGCTTCCTGACCGTTCCTGAGTGGAGGAGGCAGGTGCGGCGAGCGGCGCTCGAGGCGGGCGACACGCCGGTCGCGCGCGAGCGGATGGCCCAGCTCGAACGGGACGTCGTGATCGGGCACTCCTTCGACACCGTGTGGACGCTCCGCGCCGGCAGCCATCCCCCTTGCCCGAACGGCAGCGCGAGCCTCGCGGGGGAGTTTCTCTACGAGAACGATCCGGCCGAGGACATCTGGGTCGAGGGCACGGACACCCACGCCGGATACTTCGGCGATCGCGAACCGCGCTGCGGCGATCGCACCGAGCTTCTGCACGACAATCTCACCGCTGCGTTCGTCTCCGGATTCGCCGACGCCGCCGCCCTGAGTCGGGATGGTGCCCTTCGGCTGCGCCTCGACAGCGACCGCTCGACGCCGGGAGGTCTCGCCTTCACAATCGGAGACTGAATCCGGGGCCCTCGTGGGCCAAGGCCTCTCGCCGTGAGGCTCGCGGCGACGGTCGGTTGGCTGCAGCAGAGGGCTCCGATGAGACCCTCTCCAATGCTCGCAGCTCGCCGGTCAGGGCAGCGAGTACTCGAAGTTGTAGAAGTGCGCCTTGCCTTCGATGTCGATCTGCAGGGTGCCTGCAAGCCCCGTGAGCTCGCCGGTTCCCGAGTCGGGAACCACGGTGATCATCAGGCTCTGGCCGCCGTGCGCCATGCTGCCGGAGTGCTGCAGGACGAAACTCCCCTGGCGCCCTCCGAGCGTGCCTTCGACGCGCTCGATCGCCACGTAGCCCGCCGATCCGGCGACGCTCGTTCCGGCGGTGAGCATCTCTCCCGCGCCCGTCCCTTCGAGGTCACCGTGAAAGGTCTTGGCGAGCGTGAAGCGCCCGAGTGTCGTGCCGCCGGCATGCTCCGTCTGGGTGACCGGGGCGAGCTTCACCTCGAACGCTCCCTTGGCGGTGAGTTTCATTGCGGTACTCCTTTCGTTGGTCGCGGTCGCGGCGAGAGGCACGATCAGTATCGATCCTAGCGCTACGGCGGCGACGAGGTGGACTCTCCCGGAACTGCTCATGGTTCGCATTCCTCCCTGGCGAGCCGATGCTAGGGTGCAGCGGAGGCTCCGGTATTGAACAAACCCGACAGGCTCCGTCCCAAGCTCGTCGATCCCCGCGGAGTCCTGCACCAGCGCATGACGGCGACCAGTCCGGGCTATGGCCGCTTCTGGCCGGACGAGGATCTCGCGCCCTTCGTCGAGCACCTGTGGACGGTCGCCTGGGATCTCGAAGTGCCGACGGTGAGCGAAGTGCTCGCTCATCCGTCGGTTCAGCTGGTCGTCGAGCGTGACGCTTCGGCGGTCGCCGGAGTCTTCACCGGCCGCTTTGTGCGCCGGCTCGAGGGGAGCGGCCGCGTCCTCGGCGTCAAGTTCCTGCCCGGCGGCTTCCGGCCGTTCCTGGACGGCCCGGTATCGGCGCTCACCGATCGTCGCCTCTCCCTCACCGAGATCTTCGGCAGCGCAGCGGACGATCTCGAGCGGCGCGCGCTCGCGGCGCCCGGCCCCGAGCAGGCTTTTGCAGTCATCCAGGAGTTCCTGCGCGCGCGCCGTCCCGTCGCCCGCGAAGCGATCGGGCTCGTCGGTCGCATCGTCGAGCGCGCCGCGAACGACCGCGGAATCACCCGCGTCGCCCAACTCGTCGCCGGGTCCGGCCTCGCTCCGCGTCAGCTGCAGCGGCTGTTCGACGAGTATGTCGGCGTGCGCCCGAAGTGGGTGATCCAGCGCTACCGGCTGCACGAGGCGGCGGAGCGCATCGCCGCCTCGCCGGAGCACGACTGGGCAGAGCTGGCGCTCGAGCTCGGCTTCGCCGACCAGGCGCACTTCGTGCGCGACTTCCGCCGCTTCGTGGGCAGCACCCCGGCGGCCTACGCGCGGTCCTTGCCGCGCTGACTCGCGCTGCCGGCGCCCACTCCGACCTGCGCGCTGGCGGAGTCGGAAAGGACGTGGTCGTGAGTGGCGTCGTCGTCGCAGCCGGGCGGGCCGGCCACAAGCCCTCTCCCGCAGGGACGGCCGATTGGGCTAGCATCCGGCCATGGCCCCCGAGGCCCTCGTGGCCCTCGTCGACCGGCTCGTCGCGCATCGCGCACTCACTGCGGTGCCGCGGGCGCAGCTCGTCTGGCTGGCGGAGCGCAGTGAGATACGGCGCTACGCCGTCGGCGAGCTGATCGAGCAAGCGGGAAAGCCGATCAACTCGCTTTGGGTGATTCTCGAGGGCCACTTCGAC
The DNA here is from genome assembly GCA_018057705.1 of Thermoanaerobaculia bacterium. Lineage (NCBI taxonomy): Bacteria > Pseudomonadati > Acidobacteriota > Thermoanaerobaculia > Thermoanaerobaculia bacterium. The sequence continues at coordinate 29,796 of JAGPDF010000017.1, forward strand.
ATCAGAGTCCATCGCGGTGGCGGTCTGCGCCGTGTCATGGAGTGGCGCGGCGGCGACATCGCCGGGCTCCTCCCATTTTCGCGCATGCGCAAGGCTCCGGGCGAGATGCGCGCCATCGCCGTAACTGAACTCCTCGGTCTTTCCCGCGCTAGTTTTCCCGATCTCATCCGCGAGTGCCAGGAGCTGACCGCCGTCTGCGTGCACGTCATGCTCGACCGCGCGCGACACTTTCGCTCGAGCGACCTCCACGACGAGAAGCTCGCTTCGCTCGGGCGGCTCGCGGCGGGACTCGCGCACGAGCTCAACAACCCCGCCTCGGCCGTCGCCAGCAATGCCGTCGCCTTGGTCGAGCGCCTCCCGGACACGGAGACGGCCTTTCGCTCCCTGGGCGGCTGCCGGCTCTCCGAGCCCGAGCTCGCGGCGTTCATCACCTTGCGCGATCGCTGCCTCGGCGGTGCGCCGACCGCCCTCCGGTCGCCGCTCGACCACGCCGACCGGATCGAGGAGCTCGGCGATTGGCTCAAACAGCGGGGGATCGATCGCGCCGAAGCGGAGGACCTCGCCGAGACCGGGCTCGGGATTGCAGATCTGGCGGCGGCGGCGGCGATCCTCCGGCCCAATGCGCTGGTGGCCGCCCTGCGCGCACTCGCGGCCGGTTGTGGCACGCGCCGGCTGGCGTCGGAGATCGAGCGTGCCGCAACCCGGGTGCACGAGCTGGTCGCGGCGGTCAAGGGCTTCACTTACATGGACCAGGCAATGACGCCCAAACCGGTCGATCTCGCGCGCGGACTCTCCGACACGCTCACTGTGCTCCGGTCCAAGGCGAAGGCGAGGTCGGTGCAACTCCGGGCGCGGATCGAGGACAGCCTGCCCCCCGTTGTAGGCCTCGGCGGCGAGCTCAACCAGATTTGGGCGAACCTGATCGACAACGCCATCGACGCGGTCGCTCCCGGCGGCGAGGTGGAGGTGAGCGCCGTGCGGCAGGCGGAGAGCCTGGTGGTGCGCGTCGTGGACAACGGTCCGGGCATTCCGGAGGCGCTTCGGGCCAGAGTTTTCGAACCGTTCTTCACCAGCAAACCGGTGGGCGAGGGCACCGGACTCGGGCTGGTGATCGCACACAACCTCGTGCTGCAGCACAAGGGCGAGATCGACATCGACTCGTGTCCCGGGCGCACCGAGGTCCGGGTCAGTCTCCCCTTGCCGGCGAACACTGACGAACAGACCCGGACGACGGGGGGGGGAGGCTCGAAATGACCCGATTCCTGCTGGAGATCCCGCACGACTCGGACAAGGTCGCCTGCAACCGGGCGATTCGCATCGTGCTCGAAAGCGGGTCGCACTTCCTGTCGAACGCCGACTGGGGCTGCCTGGACGGCGATCATCGCGCCCTCATGGTGGTCGACGTGGAGAGCCGCCAGGAGGCCCAGGCGATCCTGCCGCCGGCGTTGCGGACCGATGCCCGGATCGTGCAGTTGAACAAGTTCGCCATCGAGCCCGGCGGCCGGAAGATCCGGCAGCAGGGCGGCTGAAGTACCGGGTCGGGAGGCCGCCGCCGTGTCGAAGCCGATCATTCTCGCCGTCGACGACGATCCGGATGTCCTGGCCGCGGTCGAGCGCGATCTGCGCGAGCGCTATCGTGAGGACTACCTCGTTCTCAAGGCGCGCTCGGGCGCAGAAGCCCTCGCGGCGGCGAGTGACGCGCTGACGCGCGGGCGCACGATCGCGCTCTTTCTGGTCGATCAGCGGATGCCGGGAATGACGGGTACGGAGCTTCTCGGCGAGGCGCGCAAGCTCTTCCCCGAGGCGCGCAAGGTCCTGCTGACCGCCTACGCCGACATCGAAGCGGCGATCGCGAGCATCAACGAGATCGGTCTCGATCACTACCTGCTCAAGCCGTGGCATCCACCGGAGGAGAAGCTCTACCCGGTGCTCGACGACCTGCTCGCCGCCTGGCGCGCGCAGAGCCGACCACCGTTCGAGGGGATCCGGCTCGCCGGCGCGCAGTGGTCGCGTCAGTGCTACGAAGCCAAGGACTTTCTGGCGCGCAATCACGTCCCGTATCAGTGGCTGGACGTCGACCGCGACAAGGCGACGGGCGAGCTGGTGATGCAGCTCGCCGGCAGTCTCACGCGCCTTCCGGTGGTGCTCTTCCCCGACGGCAGCCACCTGGTCGCACCGACGGCGCTGGAACTCGCGGCACGGGTCGGACTCGCGACCCGAGCCGGCCGGCCGTTCTACGACCTGGTGATCGTCGGCGGCGGACCTGCGGGACTGGCGAACGCGGTCTACGGCGCCTCGGAGGGTCTGGCGACGCTGCTCGTCGAGCAGAGTGCCCCGGGCGGGCAGGCGGGGACCAGCTCGCGGATCGAGAACTACCTGGGCTTTCCGGGCGGCGTTTCGGGATCCGACCTGGCCCAGCGCGCCACCGCCCAGGCGCGGCGGTTCGGCGCCGAGCTGCTGACCGCACAGCGGGTGGAGGCGATACGCCGCGAAGATCCGTATCGCGTGGTGAGGCTCGCCGACGGCAGCGAGATCGCGAGCTATGCCGTGTTGCTCGCCACCGGAACGGCGACGAACCGGCTCGAAGCCCCCGGTATCGAGCCGCTCCTCGGCGCGGGCGTCTACTACGGCGCGGCGACGACCGAAGTAGCGGCCTATCGCAATCAGGACATCTGCATCGTCGGCGGCGCCAATTCGGCGGGGCAGGGGGCGGTCTTCTTTGCCAGAAGCTGTCGGAGGGTCACGATGCTGGTGCGGAGCTCCGGCCTCGAGACTTCGATGTCGCAGTACCTTATCGACCGCATCGCGACGCTGCCCAACATCACCGTCTTGCCGCGGGTGACGGTGACGCAAGCGCTCGGACAGGATCGCCTCGAAGCGGTGACGGTGCGGTACGAAGAAAGCGGACAGACTTCGACCCTTCCCTGCGCGGCGCTCTTTCTCTTCGTCGGCGGAGCGCCACGGTCCGAGTGGGTCGCCGGCTTCGTGCAGAAGGACGATCGCGGTTTCATCCTCACCGGACCGGATCTGCCGCGCGAGGGAGCCCGGCCGCGCGGCTGGAAACTCGATCGCGATCCACTGCTGTTCGAGACCAGCGTCCCGGGGGTCTTCGCTGCCGGAGACGTGCGAGCCGGCGCCAACCGCCGCGTTGCCGCTGCGGTTGGGGAGGGATCTGCGGCGATCTTCTCGATTCAGCGCTATCTCGAAACCGTCTGACTCGTTCCCGCGCCGACCGGAGGGGTCGAGTTCGAACTGTGGCCGGTCCGACCGGCCGGAGCCCGCTACCCATCCGGAAGGCCATTGGAGGTGCAGCCGTCAGGGCATCCCGTTCGGCGGGAGGCGCTTGCGGGTGGCCTGCTCGAAGGCGTAGCCGAGCGCGAGGAGTCGGGGCTCGGCGCAGGCGCTGCCGGTGAAGCTCACGCCGAGCGCCAGAGGGGCCGGATCGAAGCCGTCCGGGAAGGGCGGATCGGGGATCGTTGCCACCGTGCCGAACGGCACCATGACGGTCGGGTAGCCTGGGCGGGCGGCGAGGTTGGCGCCGCGCGGGCCGGGGAAGAGCAGGGCGTCGAGGCGGTGCGTCGTCATCGCCTCGTCGATGCCGTGCGTTGCCGTGAGCGCCAGGTCCTTGGCGCGGTCCGCCTCGTAGCGCTCGCGGTAGACGTGCGGGTCCATCGCGTCCGAGAAGTCGAGCAGCGCCTGGCCGTACTTGAGCGTGCCGGCCTTCTGGTGCTCGCGGTTCCACTGGCGCAGCTCGGTCAGGCTCTTCACGGGCGCAGCGGGACCGAGCGAGGCCAGCCAGAGGTTGAAGTCGCGCTCCATGCCGTAGGCGAAGTCGATCGAGCAGCGCTTCGTCTTAGCCTCGTCGAGGCTGCGGCAGATGTTCCAGAGCAGGAAGTTGCGTTCCGGGTCGGCGTCGACGACGCTGGGGATGTCGGCGGGGTCGACGACGATCGCGCCCTCGCGCCTCAATATCGCGATCGCCTCCTCCATCGCGGCGGCGTGCGGCGCGTCGAGTCCCCCCTGAGGCTCGGCGTTGCCCGGTGCCTTCGCCGCGTCGTAGAAGTAGGCGCGCGGGATGCCGATGCGCGCGCCGCGCAGGGCGCCGCGGTCGAGGTACTTCGTGTAGTCGGTCTCGCGCGCACAGCGCGAGGTCGATGGGTCGTTCGGATCGGCCTGCGCGCCCTCGAGGGCTCCCAGAAGGATCGCCGCGTCGGTGACGCTCCTCGCGATCGGACCGGCGGTGTCCTGGTCGGCGGTGATCGGGATGATGCCGTGCCGGCTGATCCGGCCGACGGTCGGCTTGACCGCCGCGAGTCGGTTGGCGTTCGCCGGGCTGAGGATCGACCCGGAGGTTTCGGTGCCGACGTTCGCGACCCAGAAGCTCGCTGCCGTTCCGGTGCCCGAGCTCGAGCCGCCGGTCGCGAGCGCCGGGCGGCCGTCGAAGGTGGGCTCACGCGGATCGCGCCGTGGATCGTACGGGTTGAAACCGTAGCCGTTGAGGGAGTTGTAGTTGGTCGGCATGCCCGGCGGCCCGGCCACCCAGTTCGCGAGCTCGGTCATCTGCGTCTTGGCAAGGACGATCGCTCCCGCGGCGCGCAGATTCGAGACCAGCGTCGCCTCGTACGGCGGGACGAAGCCCGCGAACGCCAGCGCGCCGCCGGTGGTCGGCATGTCGATGGTGTGGATGTTGTCCTTGAGCGCGATCGGGATGCCGTGCAGCGGTCCGCGCACCTTGCCGGCGCGGCGTTCGCGGTCGAGGGCGTCGGCCTCGTCGAGCGCCCGCGGATTGACGGCGATCGTGGCGTTGATCCGGTCTTCGTAGAAAGCGATGCGCAGCAGGTGCTGCGTCACCAGCTCGCGCGACGTGACGCTGCCCGAGCTCATCGCCTCCTGCATTTCGGGGATCGACGCCTCGACGACATTCACCGGGCCGCCGGCCCACGCCGGCGCCGCTGCCAGCAGCACGGCCCACCACCCTGGATTCCAGCGCGACCGACTGCCTCGTTCTGCCATCGTCCCCTCCGGGAGCCCGCTGCTTCTCGAACTCTACTCCGAGGGGCCGGGAGCTCATTTGGCCGCTCGCGGCGGCGTCGGATACCATCGCCGGAACCTCAGGAGTCCATGTGCCCGTTCTCGAGCCGCCGAACGTGCAAGCTGCTTTGACCGCCTGTCGCACGGGCGCACCCGAGGCCATCGATCGCCTGGTCGACGCGCTGTATCCGGACTTGCGCCGTATCGCGAGCGCCCAGCTGCGCCGGCTGCGGCCAGGCCGTACCCTCGACACGACGAGCCTGGTTCACGAGGCCTATCTCAAGATGGTCCGAAGCGGGGAGTTCGCCGACCGCGCCCACTTTCTCGCCGCTTCGGCCCGGGCGATGCGACATATCCTGGTCAATGCGGCGCGACGCAAGCTCGCCGGGAAGCACGGCGGGGGGCGCGACGCGGACCCGCTCGACGACCGCGACCTCGCCGTGGAACGCGCTCAATACGAGGAGATCCTCGATGTCGGCGAGGCTCTCGAGCGGCTCGGGAAGCTCGACGAGCGTCTGTGCCGCCTGGTCGAATGCCGCTTCTACGCCGGGATGACCGAGGAGGAGACCGCGGTCGCCCTCGGTGTGTCGGATCGCACGGTCCGGCGGGACTGGCTGCGGGCGCGCGCCTGGTTGAAGGTGGAGCTCGGGCTGATTCCGTCTTCGGCAGGAGGAAGCGCGTCATGAGCGCCGACGAATCCCGCCCTCCCGCACCCGGCAGATCCGCGCTCGACCCCGACTTCGCGGAACTGCTCGGTCTCGCACCGCAAGCGCGGGCCCGCCGCCTGGAAGGGATCGAAGACGCCGGACGGCGCGCCGAGCTTGCGTCGTGGCTTGCGGCGGCGCTCGAGGACGACGGGTTCCTCCGCCCCGGCGGCGCTTTGCGCGGCGAACTGCTCGACGATGCGCTCGCCGACGAGGATGGCCCTCTTCAGCCGGGCTCCGAGCTCGGTGCCTATCGCATCGTCGCGGAGATCGGTGCCGGGGGGATGGGCCGGGTCTATCTCGGCGAACGCGCCGACGGGCTCTTCGAGCGCCGCGTGGCGATCAAGGTCGTCCATCTCGACCACGCCTACACCGATCTCGGGCGGTTGCTGCGCGAGCAGCAGATCCTGGCCGAGCTCGTCCATCCCCATATCGCCCAGCTCTACGACGCCGGTCTCACCGCCGACGGCTCGCCCTACATCGTGATGGAGCATGTCGCCGGCGAAGCGATCGACGACTATTGCCGGCGTCGCGGCCGCGACGCACGGGGCCGCCTGCGCCTCCTGGTGGATGTCTGCGCCGCGGTGGCGACGGCGCATCAGCGCCTGATCGTCCACCGTGATCTCAAGCCTTCGAACATCCTGGTCGACGCCTCGGGTACGGTGAAGCTGCTCGACTTCGGCATCGCGCGCATCCTCGAACCGGAGAGTCTCCCGTCATCCTCGTCAGCGGTGGATTCGACCGCGGCGCCGGCGCTCTCACGGAGCGCGACGCAACTCCGGCCGGCGACGACACTGCACCATGGCCGATCCTGGCTCACGCCGCAGTACGCCAGCCCGGAGCAGCTCGCGGGCCGGCCGGTGACCACGGCGTCCGACGTCTACCAGCTCGGTCTCCTCGCCTGGGAGCTGCTCGCCGACCGGCGGCCGGAGCGCGGGGTCGCCGATGGAGAGCGCCAGGAGCGAGAGCTTCCGCCGCCGTCGCGATCGGCCTCGGGAGTGCGCCTCGATCTGCCGCTCGCCGACCTCGATGCGGTGGTCGCGAAGTCCCTGGCCGTCGATCCCCGCGAGCGCTATCGGTCGGCCGATCGGCTCGCGGACGATCTGCTCCACCTCCTCGAGGGGCGGCCGGTGCTGGCGCGCAGGTCGAACCGTCTCTACCGGCTGCGCCGCTTCGTCGGGCGCCACCGCCTCGCGAGCGCCGTCGCCGCGACCGTGACGGTGCTGGTCATCGGCCTCACCGCCGCTTTCACGGCGCGCCTTGCAGCCGAGCGTGATGCGACCCGCCTGCAGGCCGATGAGGCTGAACAGGCCCGGCTCGAGACCGAACAGGTCGTCGTCTTCCTCACCGATCTCTTCCGCTCGACCGACCCCTACTCGCGCCCCGGCGTCGGCAGAGCGTCCGAGATGAGCGCCCGCGAGCTCCTCGACCGCTCCGCCGGTCGTCTGGACGACGCGCTTTCCGACCAGCCGCTGGTGCGCGCCCGCCTGCTCTCCGAGCTCGGCACGATCTACCGCCAGCTCGGCCTGCTCGACGCGGCGGAGCCGCTGCTGCGCGAGAGCCTCCGGTTGCGCGAGAGCACGCCCGGGGCCCGCCCCGCCGACCTCGCCACGAGCCGCCTCTCGCTCGGTCGCCACGAATCGCAGCGCGGCCGCTTCGAGGAGGCGGCGGTGCTCATCGATCTCGCGGTCGCCGACTACCGTCGGCTCGACGACCGTCGCGGGCTCGCCTCGGCGCTCGAGGTGCGGGGAAATCTCGAGAACTCGCGCGACGAGCGCGGCGCCATCGACACACTCAACGAATCCCTCGCGCTCTGGCAGGAGCTCGGGGTCGTGGAGCGCGAGGGAGACCTCCGGCTGTTTCTCGCCAACGCGCACGCCAAGGCGGGACGGGTCGCCGAGGCCCGCACGCAGCGCGAGGCCGCACAGGCGCTCCTCGAAGCGCGGCTGGGACCGTCGCATCCGTCGGTTGCGGCGGCGCTGGTCGGCGTCGCCGACCTCCACACGCTCGAGGGCCAGAATCGACTCTCGCTGCCGCTGCTCGAACGCGCGCTGGCGATCTACGAGGCGAGCCTGGGGCCAGACGATTTCCGAGTCGCGACGGTAGCCAACAACCTCGGCGTGGCCCACAACCAGCTCGGCGAGTACGAGGCGGCGCGGGCGTACTTCGAGCGGGCGCTTGCCGGCTACGAGCGCGAACGCGTCAATCATCCGGACGTTGGCCAGATTCTCAACAACCTCGGCACCATCGAATGGGCGCTGGGCCGGCCGGCGGCAGCGGCCGTGCTCTATCGCCGCGCCCTCGCCCAGCTTCGCCGGACCCTCAAGGAAGAGCACATCGCGATTTCGCGCACGGTCTTCAATCTCGGCGAGGCTCTGCTCGCCCTCGGCCGGACCGAGGAGGCGCGGCCTCTCCTCGAGCAGAGTCTGACCAACCTCGGCGCGAAGCTGGGCGCGGATCACGTGATGCTCTCCTGGCCGCAGATCTACCTCGCCGGGATCGCCGAGAAGAGCGGTGAGCTCGAGCGCGCCGAAGGCCTGCTGCGCCGGGCCGTCGCGCTGCGGGATGCTGCCGCCGCAGGCCTCGATCCGAAGGACGTGGAGACCGCCCGCGAAGCGCTCGCAAGCTATCTCCGTCGTCACGGTCGCTCTCCACCGTAGCTGCTTGGACGGCACAGTCCGCCTCATCCGTTTCCGCAGCTCGGGCCGGCTGTCCGGATTCTCCGCGGTTCTTGTTTCTCTCTGTAGTGAGTCGGCGGGCGCTCGAGGATCGACTTCGACCGGCGTCTTCCGGACTCCATCACCACGGAGGATGGAACATGAGCTCGCAGCTCCTTGCAACTGTCTATTCGCGCGCCCGGCAGCCGCACCGCGGGGCGATTCTGGTTCTCGCGGTGATCGCCGGCGTCGCGCCGTTTCTGGTGCAGGATCCCGCTGGGGCCGCCACCTACCATGTGGGCGGCGCGGGCTGCACGCACCCCACGATCGCCGCGGCGCTGCTCTCCGCCGCCTTCAGCCCCGAGGACGATCTCATCATCTTGACCCGTACGGTCAGCTACACCAACGTCCAGCTGACCCTGACCAACTGGAACCCGGCGACCACCGGAACGCTCACCCTTGCCGGCGGTGTCGACGACTGCGGAGGCCTGACCTTCTCAGGGACCACGACGCTCGCCGGCAACGGCTCGGACCCGGTCATCACGGTGAGCACCACGGCCAGTCAGGTCTCGAACGTGACGCTCTCCCGCCTGCGGATCCACGGCGGAAGCCGCGGTCTCGACGTCAGCGGTGACAGTGAAGTCGGACTCTTCAACTCGGAGCTCTACGCCAACGGCACGGGCCTGCGAGTCACCTCCGGCGGCCGCGTCGAAATCGACACCTTCGTCGGAATTCACGACAACAGCGGCGCGCTCTTCGGCGGCGGCATTCACTGCGCCGATCCCACCAGCGAGGTGACTCTTCACGGAGTGGTCTACAGCAACCAGGCCACGAGCGCCGGGGGGGGCATCTTCGCGAGCAACTTCTGTCAGCTGAATCTGGCCGAGGGCGGTTACGTCCAGTCGAACGCCGCGCCGCTGGGCGGCGGGATCTATCTCCAGACCGGCGCGAGAATGGACGGTGGCGGTGGCGCGATCTACGGCGCGCGAGTCACCGGCAACATCGCGAGCAACGCAGGCGGTGGTTTCTACATCCAAGGCGCTTCTGGAGGCGCCCGCGCGACGCTTTCGAGCGTCCTGATCGACGACAACACGGCCGCGAACCTGGGCGGCGGCGTGGCGCTCGTCGGCGGCGGCCTCATGGACCTGGAACGCTCCTCGGCATCTTCGAACTGCCCCTCGCCGCCGCGATGCGCTTCTCTTTCCGGCAACTCGCTGTCGGCGGGCGGCCTGGGCAGTGCGGCCTACGTCGCCGGCGGATCTCACCTGACCCTCGCCCACGCTTTCATCGAACAGAACAGCGGGCCGGGCGAGGCGGGATTCGTGCTTTTCGCCGAAGGCGCAGGCTCGGCGATGTCCCTCGAGGGCGTGCAGCTGTGGGATAACCGTACGGTCTCGCTGTTCCAGGCCGAGAATGCGGCTCACATCGAAGCCGGATTCGTGTCGGCGGCGAGGAACGACTACCTCATCGGCGGAGTGCCGCCCTACTGGAACAGCCGCGGCGCTCAGGCGAGTGGCGGCGCCACGGTGGAGATCTTCACCAGTATCCTGGACGATCAGCGCCCGTTCACCACGACCACCGGAGGCATCGTGAATGTGGGCTGCGTGTTGCTCGACACCCTGGATGGGGCCACCATATTCAGCAATACGATGGTCGGAGCGGATCCGCGATTCTTGAATGCGGCGGCCGGGAACCTTCGGCTACGGCTCGATTCTCCCGCGATCGACTCGTGCAACGAGGAAGTCTATGCACCGGTCTACCTAGACCTCGACCTCGAGCAGCGCGGCTTCGACTTCACCTCGATCCCCAACATCCTCGGTCCCTACGACCGCGGCGCCGACGAGATCCGTCCGCTCTTCGCCGACGGCTTCGAGTCGGGCGATCCCTCCCAGTGGTCCTCGACGGTGCCGTGTGCCCAGGCCTTGGAGAGTGGGGCCTGCGCAGCGCCCTGACCGAGCGCGAACGGAGTCTCCGCGATGGGGGTCTACCGTCCACCCGAGGGGCTTTGGCTCTCGCCCGGGGCCGAGGTGCCGGGCACGCCCGGACTCAGCTCCCGGGCGCCGGGTTGTCGCAGTCGATGATCTCTCTCTGCAGGGGCGCGAAGTCGGGGTCGTTGATGCCGAGGAAATTGACGTTGCCCCAATCGTTGAAGTCGGCGAGCGTGGTCAGAATGCCGCCGCAATCGGCGTTCTGGGTGCCGGACGGAGAGGCCGAATTGATGTCGAAAACGACCCCCACCTGGATCCCTCCGGTGCCGTTCCAGTCGAACGGGAAACCTGGGCCGCAGATGCCGTTGTTCTCGTTCAGGCTGTTCTCGTTCAACGAAATGCGCTGGCCGCGCGAGTAGTCGAGCACGCCGTTCGAGGGCGGCGTGCAGTCGTTGTCGACGCCGGGGAACTGGTACTTGTAGTTCAGCACCGAGTTGTAGTTCGGCTTGTAGTTGCAGCTGGTGTTTCCGCCGTGCTGCAGGCCCAGGTTGTGCCCTAGCTCGTGTGCGATGGTGTTGGCCACGTTGCCGTCGGAGCCGGCGCACTGGAGCGAAACGACGAGATCGTCGCCGGGGAGTTCGGCCTGACCGGAACTGCCGCTGCTGGTGTTGTAGCGGTGCGGCAGAAGCGTGTAGTGGAAGTAGCCGTTTCGATTCGCAGCGAAGTTTGCGGCCTTGTGCGCCAGGTACTCGGTGCCGCCGACGCCGCCGGCGATGACGCCGTCGGGATCGGCGATCAGGTTGCCGCCGGCGAAGGCGCCCCCCTGGCCGTAGTCGTGGATGAAGTGGATGCCGGCCGTTCCGTCCGGGTTGGCGTTCGGGGCGTTCGAGAACATCGCGGTCACCGCTGCGAGCGCCGCCGCGGTCGGCCGGTGGGAGTGCGCCGCGCAGTCCAGGGCGTCGGTGAACCAGTCGTATTCGAGCAGGATGTTCTTCTTCAGCGGGTTGGTCCCCAGCGCGGGCAGGTTCAGTCCGGCGAGGGTGCCGAGCGTTTCGTCGCCGTCCTGGATGCCGTCGCCGTCGGTGTCGGCATTCGCCGGGTGGGTGCCGGTGTTGCGCACGTCGACGAAGCGGCCGGTGTTCGACTCGAAGCAGTCGTCGAGGCGGTCGTTGTCGGTGTCGGTTCCCTGGCGGCAGGCGCTGTCCAAAATCGAGAGCCAGGCACGGGTCGAGCCGCGCTCGAAGCCGGAGGCGAAGATCGGATCGTCGAAGAGGACGAAGGCGGACTCGTAAGGGTTCTGGAAGTCCCAGGGTCCCGGAGAGGACTCGCTGGCGTCGTACCACTGGCCGGCGCCGAGCGGCACCGTGCTGTCGGACCAGGCGATAGCGGATCCGTCGAACGCCTGAAGCCAGAGTCCTTCGTGGAGCGCCAGCCAGTAGATGCCGGGCCCCAGCGTGAGCGACGGCCGCAGCTCGATGCGCACGCGCAGCAGATCCCCGTCGGCACTGTTGAGTCCGGTGTCCTCGATCTGGGGCGTCGAGTCGGAACCGCTGGCGATCACCGTCCCCGGGGCGCCGGCGCTGTTCGTGTAGACCGCCCAGCTCAGGACCTCGGAGAAGGCGTCGCCGTATCCGTTGTCGATCCGACCCGCGTCCATGATCCAGGCATCCAGGCTGCCCAGGTGAGTGGCGGCGGCGAGCGTGAAGTCGTTGGCGGTCACGCCGCCCGAAACGTCCGTGCCGGCGGCGCCTGCGGCCACCGCGCCTTGCTGCCAGGCGAGAGGACCACCGAAGAGGGCGAAAGCCTGGTCGCCGAGGCCGGTCAGCCAGCTGCCTGGCGTCGATTCGTCGACCGAGTAGCGCGCCGGCGAGCCCACGATGTTCGAGTGGATCTGCCACCAGAGCTCGGAGCCGTCGCCGGCCGCGCCCCAGGCGCCCTCGTGCAGCGCCAGCCAGTAGGTGCCAGGAGGGAGGACGACCCGGCCGTCGAACTCGAAGCGGGCACGGACGATGTCGTAGCCGAAAGCGTCCTGCAGACCGGTGTCGGCGCGACCAACCGTGCTGTCCCGTCCCGAGAAGAGGAGCGTTCCCGGGTTGCCTCCCGAATTCGAGTAGATCGCCCAGCTGAGCAGGCCGCTGAAGCTGTCGAGCGCGCCGTTGTCGTTGAGGACGTCGTCGGACAGCCAGACGTCCGCGGCGTCGAGCCGCGCTGTCGTTGTGACGATGAAGTCGGCGGCGGAGACGCTCGACGAGAGACGTTCGCTGTTGGCGACCGCAAAATCCGTCTGGTCCCAATGGAACGGGGTACCTCCCCGGAGCGGTCCTGCCGTGGACAGAAGCAGACCGAGAGCTGCGACGTACCCGAGGCGAACGTGCATCCTCTCCCCTTCACACCTGTATGGACTGGCACTGGAAAGGGGGACCGTACCACGCGAAGTCCGCGCTGTCGGGCTTTCCGCTACCGGCGAGGCGTTTGGATACGCCTACCGGAAATCGCGGATCAGGACGGCGTCGCGGCTGCTCTTGCCTGCCGAGAGCGCGATGCGGCGGCTGTCGGGCAGCCAGTGGGCGAAGAAGATGTCCTGCGCCGGGAGGTTCGCCGCTCCGCCGCCGCATCTCCTGTCGGCCGCTGTGACCGATTTGTAGAGAGTTCCGCGCAGATTGCTGCGGCGGCGTCGTTCGGACCTCATCTTCGAACGTCGTGCATTCGAGCTCGGCCGCGCTCGTCGGACTGCCGTCGTCGGCGCTTCACAGAGTGCGCCGGACCTCTCCTGGCGAGGGGCGCGGCTCGCTCTCTGCACAGCGACGGGAGACTCCCGCGGGGAGATGGCACGCCGGGTGCAACCTGTCGAACCGGCGAACGACGATTTCAATTCGCCCAGCCCCTCACTACGGAGGTCGACATGGCGATGCCCCACGTGGATCTGACGCACTCGTACCCGACGGAAGACTGGAATCTCACCGACGCCGATGCATCGCGACCGAGAGCCTTCCTTTACGTGATCGATCGCGCCAAGGAGTCCCAGGTTCTCGCGGCGATCCGGGCCGCCTGCGGCTGCGACATTCATGTGCAGCCGGCGGCGTTCCACCTGGCGCCTCAGCAGCTCGCCTCGCGGCGCAGCGGGCGCGTGCCGCCCGAGGTGCTGACCCGCCGGGAGACCGAGGTCCTGTGCCTTCTGGCCAGGGGCAACACGAACCGTCAGGCGGCCGATCTCCTTGGTCTCTCGGTTCGCACCGTCGAGAACCACCGCGCCAACCTGCTCGAGAAGCTCGGAGTTGCCGGCCGGGTGGAGATCGTCCGCTACGCCACGGAGTTCAATCTGATCTAGTCCGCAACGCGGACGCAGGCCGGTGTGGCCCGTCGAGTGCCCTGCGAACGAGCAGAGGGGGAGAAGCCGTCAGATTTCGGGCGGCCTCTCCCCCTCCTGATTCTTTGGCGCCCGATGTGAGTAGACTTGTCGCCCGTTTCTCCAACGCAGCGGAACCGGGCAGCCAGTTGCCCAGTCTCAGGGGATCTTCCATGCCGCAACGCGAGGTCGTCGTCCGTCCGTCCCGTCGTGTCGCCCGAAACGTCCTGTTGCCCGTCGCGCTGCTCGCCCTCGGCGGTTGCGGCATCTCGCTCGACATCGCGGGCGTCGAGAAGTCGATCCACGACGGTGTCGCCCAGCAACTGGGCCTCGCGATGACGTCGGTCTCCTGCCCGCAAGAGAGCCGGGCGGCAAGAGCGGGAGACACGTTCGAGTGCACCGGCAAGCCCGAGATCGGCGGCAGCCTCCGGGTGCAGGTCACGCAGAAGGACGATCAGGGCAATATCGAGTGGAAGGTGCTCCAGAGCATCGGCCTGTTCGACATGCAGGCGGCCGAGGAGGCGGTGGAGAAGGGGCTCGCCGACCAGGTGGGGGCCGAAGTCGAGGTGTCGTGCGGCGACCGCTGGCAGGTAGGCGAGGTCGGGGACACTTTCGAGTGCGAGGGCGAGGATGCCGACGGACCGATTCCGCCGGTGATCATCACGATCAAGGACGCCGACGGCAACATCAGCTGGTCGATGGACTGATCGCGGTTCAGGGCGCGACGGCGCTCCAGCTGGCCGTGCCGGCGCTCTCGAAGCCGTCGAGGAAGAGATCGGCGAGGCCTGCCCAGGCCTCGCAGCCTCCGCCGTTCGGATGGATGCAGTCGATGCGTCCCGACCAGCCCGAGAGCAGATAGAGCTCGCCCGTCTGGTCTTCGCCGAAGCCGAACGGCCCGAGCGCCGAAGTCGTGAGCTCGACGCTCGACCAGCCGGGAGCGGTCGCCGGATGGGGCGCGCCGATCGCTGCCGCCCAGACCTCGCCATTGCCGGCGTCGCCGTAGACATAGCGGTTGCCGAGGTCGCTCGCGAGCGCTCCCCCGCGATAGCGGTAGCCCCCCATGATCGAACCCCAGGTGCCGCCCGAGTTGGCCTCGACGCGCACCGGATTGCGGAAGCTCGCGCCGCACCCCTGCGGCGGTGTGCCGCAGCCGGCGGCGTCGAAGCCTTCGCGACAGGGCCATCCGAAGTTGACCGGTGCGCCGGCCGTCACCTCGCCGGACGCCAGCAGATTGATCTCCTCCCAGTCGTCCTGGCCGACGTCGCCGATGTAGATGTCGCCGCTGCTGCGGTCGAACGAGAAGCGAAACGGATTGCGCAGTCCGAGCGCCCAGATCTCGTCGAGCCCCGCGACTCCCGTCAGCGGGTTGCCGGCCGGAATTGCATAGTTTCTCAGTGGATCGGCCGGAAAGGCGTCCGGGCCGTCGACGTCGAGGCGGAGCATCTTGCCGAGCAGCTGGTTCGTGTCCTGGCCGCTGCCGGCGGTCGAGTCGCAGCCGCCGCCGCCGTCGCCGAGGGTGACGTAGAGGTAGCCGTCGGGGCCGAATCGGAGGTCGCCTCCGTTGTGGTTGCCGTCGGGGTGCGCAACGACGAGGACGATCTGGCTCGACCCGACGAGCAGGAGGTCGGGATCGCCGGGGTCCCGCGTGTAGCGCTCGACGACGATGTCGCCATCGGCGATGCCGCCGGCGCCGTCCCAGTCGCGGCTCGTGTAGTAGAGAAAGACGAAGCCGTTCGCCGCGTAGCCGGGATGGACGGTCATCGCCAGCAGGCCGCGTTCGCCGCCGAAGTTCACCTTGCGTTGTGGCGCCGGGACGGAGACATCGTTTCGCAGGTCCAGCATGGGCGTTCCCGAGACGGCCGGCGAGCTGCCGTCCCAGACCCTCACCTGCCCGGGCTGCGTCGCGATCAGGCGATGGGACAGGCCGTCGGGTGGGTCCACGAAGGCGACCGGCGCGTCGCCGACGTCGACGAGCGGCGAGAAGGCGACGGTCGCGGCGAGCGGGGGTGCAGGGAGGAGGCAGATTGCGAGGGCGGCCAGGCGCGACAGCGGCATACGGGATCTCCCCTTCGAGTCGGAGCGCGCAGCCTAGCGGGAAGGAAACGAGGCGTCTGTGAAGAAGGTCCCAGTGGAGCCGCCCGCGATCGTCCGGCCCGGACGTCAGCTTCGGGAGGTCTCCTTCTGATACTGCTCGATGAGCTCGCGGATGCGGCGCGCGTCACCCTTGGTATGGCCGTGACTCTCGATCGGATTGGCGCCACCGGAGGAGTCGATGCGGATGTCGGAGAACAGCACACCGGTGGCAATCTGCACGGAGGCTACGTTCGGAATCGCGATGCTCTCCTCCGTGCTGCCCAGGAGCCGCGGCTGAATGCGCGTCACGCGGTCCGGGCTCACCTCGATGCGGGTGGGGAAGATGCGGTTGCCCTTGGTCAGGCGGCTGGCGGTGAACGACTCGGTCATGGTGCCTCCCTTTCTCCACTCTACACGCGGCGATTGTGAGCAGGCGCCGGACATCGACCTTCGTGCGGAGACGAGGGGGCGCCGCCCTCGCGGGCGCAGCGTCGGAGCGTTGGGTCACTATCGCCCGAAGCCGATTCGTGCCATTGTGCTCGGTGGAGGAGGGCTTCTTGGCAGCGCTAGAGTCGCGCGCCGGAGCTCTTCCAAACTTCCACGGCAGATCGGTCCCGCATTGCAGGCTCGATCCCGTAGATCCAAGGACAAGTCAAATGAAGGGCACAGTGAAGTGGTTCAACGCAGAGAAGGGTTTCGGTTTCATCACGCGTGAAGATGGCGAGAAGGACTGTTTCGTCCACCATTCGGCGATCGCCGGCGAGGGCTACAAGAGCCTCAACGACGGCGAAGCGGTCGAGTTCGACATCGTCCAGGGCCCGAAGGGTCCGGCCTCGGCGAACGTCCGGCGCATCTCCTGACCTGAGCGACCCCAATCCGCCCGGCCTCACCGCCGCGCGCGATTCGTAGTACTTCCCGACAGATTCATTCGCTCCGCGCGGTTCGGCCCAGGTCGAGCCGTGCGGAGCCCTGTTCGCCGGACCGGTCGACCGGTGCGAGAACGATGGCGGTCGGTGGTCGGCGAGCGAAGCCCCGTGCGCCGGGCGTGACCCCCCAGTGGAGGATGCGGTCGCTGCGCGCTGCACTACAATCGGCTCGTGCAGGTCCCGACGTGAAAACTCCGACAATCTCCATCGCCCGCGCCTTCATCCTGGTTCTGGCTCTCGCGACCACGGCTGCGGGCGCGCAGGAACTGGAACCGCGGGCCTACTCACCGGCGCCGGTAGGGGCCAACTTCCTGCTCTTCGGCTACACCTACCAAACCGGCGACGTGCTGTTCGATCCGTCGCTGCCGTTTTTCGACGTGGTCGCCAACGTGAGCTCGGCGAATCTCTCTTACGGGCGCTCTTTCAACCTCTTCGGCCGGACAGCGACCGTGGCTCTCGCGGTTCCCGGCGCCTGGGGCTCGATCTCGGGCAACGTCTTCGAAGAGCAGCGCAGCATCACGCGGTCCGGGCTGGCGGACGTGCGCGGCCGCTTCGTCGTCAATCTGATGGGCGGGCCCGCTCTGAGCCCCAGGGAGTTCGCCGCCGCGCCACCCAGAACGACGCTGGGGTTCAGCCTGGGGGTCACGGCGCCGACCGGCGAGTACGATCCAGAAAAGCTGATCAACCTCGGCGCCCATCGCTGGGCCCTCAAGCCGGAGCTCGGTCTCTCCCACCCCAGGGGCCCGTGGACACTCGAAGCTGCCGCGGGAGTCTGGCTCTTCGAGGACAACGACGACTTCTTCCCCGGCGGTGTGGTGCGCTCGCAGGATCCGCTGTGGACGGTCCAGGGACATGTCGGCTACACCTTCAAGCACCAGCTCTGGGTGTCGATCGACGCCACCTTCTACGCCGGTGGCGAGACTTTCGCCGACGGCGTCGGCGGCGACACTCGCCAGGAGAACAGCCGCATCGGAGCGACGCTCTCGCTCCCCCTGAAGCGCGGCCACACGATCAAGCTCCTGGTAGCCAAGGGAGTCACGGCGCGCGTCGGCTCGAGCTTCGAAACCTACAGCGTCGCCTACCAGTTCCTCTGGTTCGACTAGCAGCGTCGCCGGGCGCACGTCTCCTTCGGGCGATGGCTGACGCGGAGCGGGAGAATCGCCGGTCGCCGAGATTCTCGAAGTGGAGCAGCGGAGCGATACCGCCGCGGCGGGACAGGTCGAGGTCCCCGCTCTTTCCCGGTCGAGACCGGTAACGCGCGACCCGCTGCGGAGACTGATGGAGCAGGAGGATTCCCGATGCCTGCACGCGCTACCACCGCCGTACTCTGCCTCGCCGTCGGCTGCCTGTCGCCGCTCGACGCTCAACTCACGCCGACCGGCCATCAGCGTTGGAACCAGGGTGATCTAGGCAGCTTGGTCGAAGCGGGAGACCGCTTCGGCGCCGCGCTCGCCGTGGGCGACTTCGACGGCGACTCCTACGACGATCTCGTCGTCGGCCTTCCCGGCGAAGACGTCGGCGCGGTCGTCGACGCGGGGAGCGTGCTGATCGTCTACGGCGCGCCTTCGGGACTCGACGGCGCCGGCGCGTTGCCGGTCTTCTCTCTCCACCAGGACGTCGCCGGAGTGCTCGGGGTCGCGGAGGCGAGCGACCAGTTCGGCGCCACCCTGGCCGTCGGGGACTTCAACGGCGACACCTTCGACGACCTCGCCGTCGGAGTACCGTTGGAGGACGTCGAGATCTCGCCCGGCGTGATCGTCGCCGACGGCGGCGTCGTGCACGTTTTCTACGGCTCGCTCGGCGGCATCATCACCGCGGGCAATCAGGCGTTCGCCCAGGAGAACCTCCCGGCCGCAGCGGTGAGCCAGACCGGCGACCAGTTCGGTGCGGCGCTCGCGACCTGCGATGTCAGCTTCGTCCAGGACGCGGTGGACGACCTCGCGATCGGCATTCCCGGGGACAACTTCGGCGGGCTCAACAGCTCCGGCGCCGCAGCCGGCCTCATGGGCTCGCCGGGGGGGTTGACGGCGAGCGGCGCGTCGTACTTCGGGGCAGCCGGCTTTTCCACTCCGCCGGCTCCCGGCGACCGGTTCGGATCCGCTATCGGTTGCGGTACCTACGGCTCCGGCGAGAGCTCCCGTCTGATCGCGATCGGCGCGCCGTTGGCCGAGGCGAGCGGAGCGGGCAGCTCGGCCGGGATCGTCCGGGTGACGACCGAGAGCGGCTCCTGGGAGACCTCCTTCCCGAACGCCGGCGGCCGCAGCGGCGCGAGTCTGGCCTTCATTCCCTCGCCCGACACCCTGCAGTTCGACCTGCTGATCGGCATCCCCGGATCGACCAGCGGCGTGAACGAGGAATCGGGCCGGGTCTATAGCGAAACGACCGGACGGGGCTTCGCACAGGGACTCGCAGGCCTCTCCGAGGCCTCCGAGCCGTTCGATCGGTTCGGCGAGGTCATCGCCACGGGAGACTGGAACGGGGACGGCCGTCCCGACGTCGCCTACGGAGTCCCCGGAGAGAATCTGCGCGACGGGCTCCCCGACACCGCGCTCGACGCCGGCACGGTCCATGTACTCTTCGGCCAATACGGTTTCGCCGGAACTGCGGCCCACCAGGTCTGGAACTGGGACGATCCAACTCTGGGCTTCGCCGCGCACTCGAACGACAAGTTCGGCGCCGCGCTCGCCGGCGGCGACTTCGATGGCGACGGCGTCGACGACCTCGTCATCGGCGCTCCGGGCGCCGAGTGGAACGACCAGGCCGGGACCGGCCTGATACAGATTCTCTACGGCGAGGCGCGGCTGGTCTTCGCGGACAACTTCGAGTTCGGGTCGATCTTCTACTGGTCGGGGGACACACCCTGAGCGCTCCGCCAGGCGATGCCTAGCCCCGGACCCCGCCGCTCGTGTTCGACGCGGGCGGCCTGGAGCGATGCCAGACCAGCAGATCCCGAGAGGCTCTACTCCGAAGGCTTCGGCACCGGCTAAGATCTCCGGATGACCCGGATCCGCCCATGACCGTTCGCGAGCGCCGTCCCGCCGGGAAATCGGATCTCGATTGGATCCTCCTCTTCGCGGCCTGGATGATCGCCCTCCTCGCCACGGCCGGCAGCCTGTTCTTCAGCTACGTCATGGAGTTCGCCCCGTGCGTGCTCTGCTGGTACCAGCGGATCTGCCTCTTTCCGCTCGTCGTCATCCTCGCCCGGGGCCTCCTTCCGTTCGACCGCGGCGCGGTGCGCTACGGGCTGCCTCTCGCCATCCTCGGGTGGTTCGTGGCGGTCTACCACAACCTGGTCTATGCCGGCGTCGTACCGGAGAGCCTCCAGCCCTGCGCCAAGGGCGTGTCGTGCATGGAGGAGTACATCAGCCTGTTCGGCTTGCTCTCGATACCCTCGCTCTCGGTGATCGCCTTCACGATGCTGGTGGCCATTCTGTTCACGCTCCAGAGGAGAGCCTCGCCATGAAACGTCTGATCGTCGCGGTTTCCTGCGTCGTCGTCGTCGCCGGATTTCTCTTCGCCGCCTCCTGGTTCAAGGGGCGGCGAGCCGAGCAGCTGGGTTTCCTGGCGCAGGAGTACGCCTCGACCTTCGTCCGACCCCATTCGCCGACGCTCGGCGCCAGCGATGCCAAGGTCTTCATTGTCGAATTCACCGACCCCGCCTGCGAAACCTGCGCCGTGTTCTCGCCGATCGTCAAGCGCTTCATGGCGACCTACCCGGGAAGGATCCAGCTCATCGTCCGCTATGCCCCGTTCCACGAGGGTTCGAGCGGCGCAGTGCGTATCCTCGAGGCGGCGAAGATGCAGGGTAAGTTCTGGGAGGCGCTCGAGCTTCTCTACCAGAATCAGCAGGTCTGGACACAGCACCACCAGGTCCTGCCGGACCGGATCTGGCAGCTCCTGCCGCAGGCCGGAGTCGATCTCGAACGCCTCGAGATGGACATGGCCGACCCGCGCATCACCGCCGTCATCGAGCAGGACCTCGCCGACGCAGCGACGCTGGGCGTGCGCAAGACGCCCGGCTTCTTCGTCAACGGCAAGCCGCTCGAGCCCTTCGGCGAACGCCCGCTCGCGGCCCTCATCGAGGCCGAGGTGAGAGCGCAGTATCCAGAATGAGCCGCGGGCAGAGTGAGCCGCGGGCCGACTGCGCAGAAGGCGAGGTCGCTCGTTTCAGGCGGTCCCGTCGAGGAAAAGGGGGGGGGACGTGAGCACGACGAAACGGCAGGCACGCCACGCCGGGCTTCTCTATCTGCTTCTCGCGCTCTCCGCTCCGCTCGGACTGCTGATCGTCCCAGGGAAAGTGCTCGTACAGGGAAACGCGGTAGCGACGGCCGACAACCTGCGATCCGCGGAGGGGCTGGTTCGAATGGGGATCGCGAGCGAGCTCCTGCATCAGGCGATCGTGATCTTCCTCGTTCTGGCGCTCTACCGCCTGTTCAAGCCGGTAGACGAGTCCCTGGCCCGGCAGGTCGTGGTCCTCGGTGCGTTGGTCTCCGTGCCGATCGTCTTCGTCAACGTGCTGAACGAGATCGCCGCGCTGACCCTGGTGAGCGGCGTCGATTTTCTCACCGTCTTCGCTCGGCCGCAGCTCGACGCCCTGGCCTACCTCTTCTTCCGTCTGCACGGGCAGGGAATCACCGTGGCCTCGATCTTCTGGGGGCTCTGGCTCTTCCCGTTCGGGCTCCTGGTGGTGAGATCGCGTTTCATTCCGCGATTCCTGGGCTACCTCTTGTGGGTCGCCGGCGCGGCCTACGTTCTCGACGCCTTCGTCACGCTGATCCTGCCGCGCTACGTCCCCCAGGTTTCGCCGGTCACGGGCCTGCTGGTGATGGCGGAGGTGCCGATCATCTTCTGGCTCCTGATCTGGGGGGCGCGTCCGCAAGCAGGAAGCGCTCCCGGCGCCTAGCCTGCACGGCTACTCCCAGCGCAGGGCGTCGATCGGCGCGAGCTTCGAGGCCTTCATCGCCGGCCACATGCCGAAGGTGAGGCCGACGACGGTGCAGAAGATGAGACCGTTCACCGCCCACTCGATCGGCACGTGCACGGGGAAGCCGGTGAAGATCGTCACGAGGTTGCCGAGAGCGAAGCCGATCACGACTCCGAGCACCCCGCCGAAGTTGCAGAGCACGATCGCCTCGAGCAGGAACTGAGCCAGAACCTGATTGCGCTTCGCCCCGAGCGCCTTGCGAATGCCGATCTCGCGGGTGCGCTCGGTGACCGACACCAGCATGATGTTCATGATGCCGATGCCGGCGACGACGAGCGCGATGATGCCGATCACGAAGGCGCCGAGCTTGACGCCTCGTGTCGCCTGATTGAACTGCTTGATCTGGCTGTCGTTCGTGAAGATGTCGAAGTTGTCGTCCTCGCCGGGCGGAACGCCGCGCTCGACGCGCAGCACCGCCCGGGTCTCCTGGATCGCCTCGTCGAGGAGCTGCGGGGTGAGCGCCCGGACGGTGATGTTGACCGAGCGCTCGCGATTGCCGTCGCTGTCGCGCCAGCCGTAGGTGCGGATCCAGGAGCTGATCGGGATGAGGATGTAGTTGTCGTAGTTGCCGCCGGCCGCCGACTTCTTCTCCTCGAAGACGCCGACGACCGAGTACCGGTGGCCGTCGATCTTCATCTCCTGGCCGATCGGGTCGATGAACGGAAAGAGCTGGTCGGCGACCGCATAGCCGATCACCGCGACCCGCCGGAGGACCCGCTCGTCTTCGTCCGTCAGGTTGCGCCCCAGGCCCACGAGGTGCGTGTTGTTCGGGGCGTACTGCCCATCACCGCCGACCACCCAGAGATTGGATTCGGTCTTTTCGCCCTTGTAGCTCGCCTCGGCGCCGAAACGCCAGAGCTCGGCTCCGACGAGGTCGACACTCTTCACCTTCTCGCGGATCGCCACCGCGTCCTCGACGGTGACCGGTGGCCGCGCCTGGATCTTCCGCCAGTCGCGGTTGCCCGGTCCGAAGTTCCCGGCCGGCCATTTCTGCACCTGGAAGGTCTGCGTCCCGAGCACCGAGAGCTCACTCTCCATGGTCGATTGGATCACCGAGATGCCGGTCATCACGGCGATGATCGAAGCGACGCCGGCGACGATGCCGACCAGGGTGAGGACCGAGCGCAGCTTGTTGGCGCGGATCGCATCGAGCGCCATCGGCAGGGTCTCGCGTAGTCTCATGGCGTCTTCTCCCGGTTGCGCCCTATCGGTTCATTCGTAGCGCAGCGCGTCGATCGGATCGAGGCGCGAGGCGCGGTAGGCCGGCACGACGCCGGCGGCGATTCCGGTCAAGGTCGAGACCAGGAGGGCCACGACGACGATGCCCGGCGAGATGCTCGCCGGCATCAGAGTACGGTTGATGACCTCGGTGACGACCGCGGCGAGCAGCAATCCCATGAGGCCGCCGATCAGGCAGATCGCAGCCGACTCGAAGAGGAACTGGACGAGAATGGCCCGCTTCCTCGCGCCGATCGCCTTGCGGATGCCGATCTCCCGGGTGCGCTCGGTGACCGAGACGAACATGATGTTCATGACGCCCACTCCACCGACGAAGAGCGAGATGCCGGTGATGACGATGCCGATGAGCAGCACCACCCCCATGACGTTGTTGAACATCTCGAGCAGCGAGTCCATCTTGTTGATCGAGAAGTCGTCCTTCTCTCCGGGGGCGAGCTTCCTCACCTTGCGCATCTCGCCGACCACCTCGTACTCGAAGTCGCTCACGAGTACCGAAGGAGGGGCCTTGACAGCGATGTCGATGTTGCGCTGCGCGCCGCCGAACACCTTGGCGAACGTGGTGATCGGGACGAAGACCTGCGAGTCGAAGTTCGGCCCGCCGAAGAAGCCGGCGCTGCCCTGCTTCTCCATGACGCCGATGACCCGGAAGCTCGACCGGCCGATCTTCATCTGCTTGTTGAGCGGATCGACCCCGGCGAAAAGCCGGGTGCGGATCTCGGAGCCGATGACGCACACCCGGCGATTGGCCTGCACGTCGAACGGCGTGAGGAACCGGCCGCTCTCGGGCACCGATGTCGACACCAGCATCTGCTTGTCGGTGGTGCCGATGACGTCGACGTTGTCGATCGTCTCCGAGGAGAACTTGACGCTGCGCTCGGTATGCGTCGTCGGGTTGATGGCGGCGGCGTGCGGCAGCCGGCTCTCGAGCCTCTCGACTTCGCGCAGGCTCACCCGCGGCCGGTTGCGGAAGTCGAAGAAGTTGCCGCGGATGATCCACGGCATCCGCGAGACGTAGACCACGTCGGTGCCGAGCGCGGAGACGCTCTCGCGGAAGTTGTTGGCGAGGCCGTTGGCGGCGGTCATCGTGGTGATGACGCCGAGCACGCCGATGACGATGCCCAGAGTCGTGAGGACGCCGCGGGCCTTGTTGGCGCGGATCGCCCCGATGGCGAGCCGCAAGGCTTCGAGCGTGTCCTGGCCACGGCGGCGCATCGCGCGCTCCCTCAGGCCCCGGCCGACGCGGTAAGAGTCGTTGGGAGCGTCGGCGGCGCGGCCAGAACGGGAGCAGTGAGCGGAGCTCGCGCCCGGTCGTCGGCAGCGGCGAGATCGCTTTCCATGAGGCCATCGCGCAGCCGGACGATCCGGCGCGCCCGGCGCGCGACATCGTCCTCGTGGGTGACCATGATGATCGTATTGCCGCCGCCGTGGAGCTGATCGAAGACCTCGAGGATCTCTTCGCCCGTGCGCGTGTCGAGGTTTCCCGTCGGCTCGTCGGCGAGCAGGATCGACGGCCGGTTGACCAGCGCGCGGGCGATGGCGACGCGCTGGCGCTGTCCGCCCGAGAGCTCGTTCGGCTTGTGGCGCATGCGGTCCTTGAGCCCGACCTTCTCGATCGCCTCTTCGGCGAGCCGCCTGCGCTCGGCAGAGGCGACGCCGGCGTAGACCAGCGGCAGCTCGACGTTCTTGAAGACGTCGGCCCGCGGGATCAGATTGAAGGTCTGGAAGACGAAACCGATCTTGCGGTTGCGGATGTCCGCCAGCGCGTCGTCGTCGAGTCCCGAGACGTCGACCCCGTCGATCAGGTACCGGCCGGAGGTCGGGACGTCGAGGCAGCCGATGAGGTTCATCATCGTCGACTTGCCCGACCCCGATGGTCCCATGATGGCGACGTACTCGTTGTGCGCGACGGAGAACGAGACGCCGCGCAACGCCTGGACGAGAATGCCCTCGAGGTCATAGGTCTTGACGACGTCGTGGAGCGCGAGGGCCGGACCCCGATGGGCCGCGGTCACGAGCTCTTCTCTCCGGAGCCGACCTTCACCTTGGCGCCCTCCTTGAGGTCCCGGCTGATCGCGCGGTAGCTGCCGGTGACCACCTGATCGGCGGCAGCGATCCCCTCGACGAGCTCGATGTGGGTGTCGCTCTGGATGCCGGTCTTGACCTGCCGGGCGTGAGCAACGCCGTTCTCGACGACGAAGACGATCTGCACGAAACCGTCCTTGTCGGGGGTGAAGGCGGCAGCGCCGCCGGCGTCGCCGGCAGTGGCAGCGGTGGCGGACGAAGCGGGAGCGTCGGCCTTCGCCGCCGCGCCGAGCTGCTCCGGGGTGCGTACGGCGACGCTCTGGATCGGCACGCCGAGGACGCTCTCGCGCACTTCGGTGACGATGTCCGCGCTCGCCGTCATTCCGGGGCGCAGCTGGCTCCCGGGGTCGAGGATCGCGACCTTGACCTCGAACTCGGTCTTCTGGTCGGTCGTCCCCTGGCCGGCGATCTTGGCGCTGCTCGCGATGTCGGTGACCTTGCCCTTGAACGTGGCGCCGGGGAGAGCATCGACTTCGATCGTCGCCTCGTCGCCGAGCGCGAGCTGGACGATGTCGTTCTCGTCGACGTCCACCAGCGCCTCCATGCCGGCCAGGTTGGCGAGCTCGAGGATGGTGTCCTCCTGGAACTGCGAGCCGAGCGCGATCTCGCCGACCTCCTTGTTGAGTTTCGATACGGTACCGGCCATCGGCGCGTAGATCGTCGTCTTCGACAGCGCGTCGCGCGACTGCTTGAGGGCGGCGCGGTTCTGCGAGACGCGGTCCTGCGCGGAGCGCAGGCGGGCCTTGTCGACCTCAACGGCCGAGGCCGCGGCGTCGAGGTTGGAGGCCGACTCGAGGCTCTTGCCGTGAAGGTCCTGGATACGGGCGAGATCCTTCACCGCTTTGTCGAGGTTCTCGCGGACGACCGCCGCGTCAGCCTCCGACGACCGCAGATTGGCTTCGGCGCTCTCGACCTCGGCCAGGTAGCGCTCCCGGTCGAGCTCGAGCAGGAACTGGCCGCTCTCGACCCAGTCCCCCTCCTTGACCGCCAGGCGGGTGATCTTGGCCGACACATCGGCGCTGATGTTGATCTGGGTCACCGGCTGGATGCGGCCGGTGGCGACGACCGTCTGGACGATCCTGCGCGCCTCGACCGGCATCGTCTCGACCTCGATCAGGTCGGACTTCCCGCCCCGGGACATGAGCGCGAAGGCGCTCGCTGCAAGGACCACCGGGATGCCGGCGAAAAGGGCGATCTTCTTCTTTCTGGACATGGTTCGAGGGCTCCGTTCCGTGACGTCGGGATCCATGGCCTCCCCCTGGAGAGCCGTCTGGGTCACCTCGGCCCGCCGAGGCGGGGCCGGAAGCGACCTGGTCAGGAATGAGTTACGGCGATTCCGGCCGGAGGTTTCCGTGCCGCGATCACGACGGGTGCAGAAGTGGCCCCTTGCCGCCGGGCGCGGGCGGTCCGGCGCGCCTGCAGAGCTAGGGCACGGTGGCGCTCCAGGCGCTCGAGTCGCCTGACTCGAAGCCGTCGCGGAAGAGGGGGGAGGCGAGACGCTGGACCCAGACGTCCTGCTCGCCGCGCCGGGAGTCCTGGTAGAAGGGGAAGACGCCCGCCGGACCCGCGGCGATGCCGTTGTAGTCGCCGATGAAGGCGGCGGCGCCGCCCTCGGTCGGCAGGACCGGCACGAAGCTCGCCGCGGTGAGCCGGATGTTCGGTCCGAAGGTGGCGCCGCCGTCGGTCGAGGATGCGTAGTAGAGGTCCAGATCGACGTCGTCGTTGCGGCGGTCGTACCAGACGACGTGGACGTCGCCCTGGCCGTCGATCGCCACCCAGGGGAAGAACTGGAGAGCGCCCGGAGGATCGTCGTTCACGCGCGCCGGAAGGCTCCAGGTGTCGCCGCCGTCGGTCGAACGGATGGCGAGGATGTCGGCATCGCCCAGAAGCTGGTCGTTCCAGACCACGACGAGGTCGCCGTTCGGGGCCGCGGCGGCGGCGGGGAGGTTGAGCAGCCGGTACCCTCCCGCTGGCGCGGGAACGGAGGAGGGGAGCGGCTGCATCGCGACGATCGCTGCGTCGGGCGTCCAGGTCTCTCCGGCGTCGTCCGAGCGCGACATCCAGAGGAACTGCTGGAAGCTGTCGCGCCAGAAGACGTAGAAGGTGCCGTCCGGAGCGATCACCGGGCAGGCGCCGTTGCCGCCGACGGAGGCGTTGGCGAGCACCGTGTCGTGATCGAAGCTCACGCCGCCGTCGATCGATCTTGCGGCATGGATCTTCGCCGGGCTGGTGCCGAAGTCGGCGTAGGCGACCAGCACCTCGTTTCCCTGCGCCGCGACGTAGGACTTGTCGTCGAAGTTCGCGTCCGCCGTCACCGCGACCGGCGCGAGCCAGGTCACGCCGTCATCGACCGAGCGCTGGACGAAGATGTCGAGATCGCTTCCGGCGATACCGCCACGCGCGATGTAGCTGTAGTACCAGACTCCGGCGCCGGCGGCGGCGATCGCCGGATCGCTCATCACGTCGAAGCCGCCGAGGAGCGCCGAGCTCCAGGTGTCGCCGCCGTCGGCCGAGCGGCCGACGCCCATCTTGACGCCGACGCCGTCGAAACTGTTCCAGCCAGCAACGACCGTGTCGCCGTCGATCGCAATCGCCGTCTCGTTCTGGGTGTGGCTGTCGTCGGCGCCGAGGCGGACTTCGGGCGTCGCACCGGACGGCAAGCTGCTGGCGTCGAAGCGCGGCTGCGGCAGCAGTTCGGCCGCCGGACGCGGCGGTCGCGGGCGCTCGATGTCGAGCGGCAGCGTCCAGCCGAGCTCGTCGACCGTGCCCTCGACGATCACCTCTCCGGCGGGACTGACGAAGCTCCGCGGCAGAGCGCCCTGCACTGGCGCCCGCGAGGTCTCGTCGACCGCCACCGCGCCGCCTGACGTGAGGCTGACGGATCCGCAGCCCGTGCCGGAAGCCAGGACCGCGAGTGCGAAGAGAACTCCGGCGGAACGTCTCACGATTCCCCTCTGCGATGCATGATCTGGCGGATTCTGCCCCAACTCGCGGCGCGACAGGGCGCCACGGTCGATTCGGGGCGCCCAACGGCCGGACTGGGAAGGGCTCGGCGGGCCGTGGACCGTCAGGCCTCAGCCGGGAAGGAGGCTCTCCCAGAGCCGGCGACAGTCGGGCGGCAGCTCTCCGACCCGTTCGCTGACCTCGCGCACGACGGCGTCGCGGTCGTCGCCCGCCAGGAGTTGGGCGATGTCCCAGGCGTCCTGGGGGCCGCCGGCGTAGAGCTTGAGCAGGACGAGGTCCGCCGCTCCTGGGACCTTGACGGTGACCTCGCCGAGATCGAACTGGGGCGCGCGATGCAGGATGCGGGTCTGCCAGTCTCCCCGACCGACGATCAGATCCACCGGGCGTTCGCGATCGGCGCTGAACCGAACGACGCCTGCGAGGGGATCGTCCCGATCGCCCCGGCGAATGTCGACGCGGACTTCCGGCTCGCCGATTCCGATCCAGAGCGCGGGCTCGAGCGCCTGCAAGTCGGTCGAGAGCAGATCCCGATCCGCGGTCGCCCGGCTCACGCCGCGCAGAGCGAGTGCCTCGGCGCCGATGAGCGCGCAGACAATGCCGCGTTCCCGCAATCGTCCGACGACCTGAGCGAGGAGAGTCATCCTCCGGCAGCGCAGCGGGACGGGCGCCGCCCCCGCTGCTTTCGGCGCGCAAACTCCTTGCGGGCCTCTTCCGCGGTGACTCCGTGCACGAGGCTGAACGCGGCCACGGCTTCCCGTCCGAGCTGCTGGGCGAGAGCCAGGCGCGCCAGAGGCGAGAGCTCCTGCTCGGCGCGCCGCCGCTCGGCGCGCAGGCTGGCGGCGACGTCGGAGTGCATGGCGAAAGTATAACCGCCCGCTCCGTCAGCCGCCTGACGGGGCGGGGCGCGGCGGCCGGGCCCGCTGCTACGCTGCCTTTCGCCGGGCGCGGCTTAAGCCCTGGCAGAAGGCTCACCTTGACGAAGATCCTCCACCTGGCTCTCGCGCGCACGTCCGAGGCGGCGAGTGACCGTTTGTACGTCGATCTCCTCGGCCTCGAGAGGCGGCGCGAGAAGCAGGTCGACGCCGGACTTTGCCACGCCCTTTTCGGCGTGGCGCGCGCGCACCGGTTGATCGACTACGCCGGCGACGGCGTCCAGTTCGAGGTCTTTCTCGTCCCTCCGGGAGAGCAGCCGCCGGCCGGAGTCGCGCATGTGTGCCTCGAAATCGACGGCGCGGCCGCCCTTCTGGAACGTTGCCGTGCGGCGGGACTCGAGGTCCGCGAGGTGGTGCGCGGCGAGCGCCGGGTGACGTTCATCGCCGACGAAGACGGGAACCTCTACGAGATCAAGCAGGCGACTCCGGCGTCCTGAGGGGCGCCGCGAAAGGGACGACAGCATGGCCGACATGGACGGAAGCCGCGAGAACAGGGAATTCCACGCCGAGGTGCCGCAGGTGAGCGAGGGCTTTTTCCTCAAGGGCTCGGCGCACTACGACTGGGGGCTGAAGAATCGCCTGGCGCGGATCTTCGACCCCACGTCGGGGCGCACCGTCATGCTGGCGTTCGACCACGGCTACTTCCAGGGGCCGACCACCGGTCTCGAGCGCATCGACCTTTCGATCGTGCCGCTGATTCCCTATGCCGACACCCTGATGCTGACGCGCGGTGCGCTGCGCACGATGATCCCGCCCTCGACGCGAGCGGCAATCGTGCTCCGGGCTTCGGGCGGCCCGAGCATCCTCAAGGAGCTCTCGAACGAGGAGATCGCGGTCGACATCGAGGACGCCCTGCGGCTCAACGCATCGGCGCTCGCGGTGCAGGTCTTCGTCGGCGGTGAGCACGAGACGAAGTCGATCCACAACCTGACGCGCCTGGTCGACGCCGGCAATCGCTACGGCGTGCCGGTGCTCGCGGTCACCGCGGTCGGCAAGGAGATGGTGCGCGACGCCAAGTACTTCCGCCTCGCCACCCGGATCTGCGCCGAGCTCGGGGCGCACTACGTCAAGACCTACTACGTAGAAGACGGCTTCGAGACCGTCACCTCCTGCTGCCCGGTGCCGATCGTCATCGCCGGCGGCAAGAAGCTCCCCGAGCTCGAAGCTCTCACCATGGCCGCGAACGCCGTCTCCCGCGGTGCCTCGGGCGTCGACATGGGCCGCAACATCTTCCAGTCGGAAGCCCCGTCGGCGATGCTCCGCGCCGTCCGCGCCGTCGTCCACGACGACGCCTCGCCCGCCGAGGCGCACGACCTCTACCGCCGGCTCGCGAGAGCGGCCCTCGAAGGAAGCCGGTGACAGTTACCTGATTTTCACCTGCGGAACTACCAGGCGCTCCGGAACGGACATCGATTCAGTGTCTTGCCCATTCAGGCGGCGGGCAGCTGAGAAGCGTTTCAAGGCACGACAGCGCTCCAGGCCACGGTCGATCCGCTTTCGAATCCGTCGAGAAAGAGCACGGCGACGACGAGACTTACCGGCACCTCGACGAGCGGTGTGTCGGGATCGTTGCTCTGGACGCACAGCACTCCGCTGTAGGTTCCGGGCGCCAGGCCGATCGCGTCGAGAGTGACGTCCACGAGGGTCGTCGCGCCGCCCGCGGTCGTTCCGAGTGTCTGCCCCAGGCTCAGCCAGGGGAGATTGGCCGGCGAGTCGCAGGCCGCGAGGTGCGCGGCGATGCGGAACGGAAACTCCTGTTGCACCGCGCCGTCGAGGGCGGGCAGGAACGGTTCTCCCGCCGAAGCCTGAAGGCCGTTGCCGGGCCTCGCCCCGGCGGTGATCGCCGCCGGCGGCGCCCAGGGCCCGGAGCCGGAGCCGCCGGCGGCGGACCAGTCGAGCCAATAGGTCCCGGGCGCAAGCGTCGCGCCGATGCGGGCGACGTTGGCCAGGATGGGCCTCGAGGTCCCCTCGAGCTCGAGGGCGCTGACGCGATAGGTGTTGCTGAACGTCGAGGAGAGCAGGCGGTCGGAGAACCGGTCGCCGAAGACGACCCGGCTGCCCTCAGCCTCGGGCGGCCCGTCCCAGATCTGCACGCGCAGGTCGGTGAGGCTCGAGGTCGCCGTGGCGCCGGTCTCGTAGCTGTAGATCGTCAGGGTGTCGATCGTCCAGGTTTCCGAACCTGGGACGGTGAAGTCGTCCGCCAGCCGGTTCTCGGCCCCGGCCTGGAGGCCGAAGCCTTGCAGCCTCAGGTCCAGGGCGCTGTCGACGACGCTCGCGTCGGCGCCGCCGAAGCCGGCGCCCGGGTGTGTGACCAGCGCGCCGTTGTCGTAGACCCGGGTCTCGAGCGCCCGAGAAGCGCCGGGGACCGGCGCCACGGCCGCCTCGCCGATCGACCAGACGAGGTCGATCTGCCCCAGGTTCGCGATGTCGAGCGGCAGCGTCTCGGCCCCTCCCGCAGGAACGTCGCTCGCCAGACTTCCCGGCGTCACGGCGATCGCCTGCGGCGCGAGGCTCACGATGACGGACTCGTTGGCGGCGTTGCACTCCGCCTGCACGGGGAGATTGTCGGGGTCACCGCCATAGGCGGCGACCCAGCGGTAGGTTCCCGGCAGGGCCGGCGTGAACGGGCTCGAGGTCGCCGCGCCGGCGGCGTTCGCCGGATTCGTCGAGACGAAGACCTGAGGCAGGCTGCAGGTGGCGTCGTTCGGTCCATAGAGGTGGAAGGTGACGCTGCCGCCGCCCGGATGGGAGCCGGCGGAGAGCTGCGCCGCGTCGCTCACCTCGCCGCCCAGTGTCACCCCCGGCGAGGCCGTCGTCGCGAGCGTGGGCAGGGCGCGGTCGACGGTCACCTCGACGCTGCCGCTCGAGTCGGTGGTGCCGGGATTGCCGATGGTGGCGCCGCTCACTTCGGCGAGGGCGTCGGTCTGCATGCCCGGCGTCGGATTCGAAGCATCGATCGTCGGAACCTTGAGGACGCTGAACGTGAACGTGACGGTGCAGGAGGAGCCGGGCTGCCCGGTCGGCGTCAGCACGACTGCCGGTGAGGGGGAGAAGACCGCCTTGCCGTTGGCGTCCGGGGGCGCGATGGCGAACGTCGCCCCGGCACAGGCGGTGCCCGCCTGGCCGGTGGCGGTGGCGCTGAGTGCGAAAACTCCGGGGTCGATCTGGTTGCAGACGGAGCCGGCGTTGCCGCAGCTCGGCGTGAGCGCGACGGCGGTGATGCTCATCGAGAAGTCGGCGTCCGGACCGGTCGAGCTGTTGGCGAAGGTGAACGACGCGGAGATCCCGGTCGCCGCGGCGGTGACCGTGGCGGGAAAGCTCGGCGTGACGTCCAGCGAAACGCCGGCATGGGCGGGCGGGGAGCCGGCGCCGAGCAGCGACGCGCACCAAGCGATCGCCCCGACCGCGAGGCGGCACGAGACACCCGAGGTCGGAAACCGGTGACGACTCGACATGAACTCTCTCCTTCAGGCGAAACGATGCCAATGGATGACCACGGGCTGCAGTGCTCGCAGCGCGAGGGAACAGGCTTCACAACAGGAGAGACAGGCGGGACGTCGGCGCGGAACGGATTCGGACAGATTCGGTGGCTTCCGGCATCGACGGCGCTTCGAGCGCTCGGACGGCTGTCGAAACTGAACCGCGGGGGCGCTGGAACTGTGCTACGAATCGGCTTCGAACGGAGCCCGTCATGAGCCTGGCCCTCGCCGCACGTCTTGCCTTGTCGTCGCTCGTCCTCAGCGCCCCGGCGCTTGCGGAGTCCCTGGGCTCGACGCCGATCTTCGGCGACGACTTCGAGTTCGGCGATACCGGCGACTGGTCGATGACGGTGCCGCTGCGCTGCGACGAGATCCGGCCGTTCGATCGCGATGTCGTTCCTGGCTCCTTCCTCCACGTCGCGCCGCCTCCGGCCGGCAACGACTCGACCGGCGACGGCTCTCCGGCAGCGCCGTTCGCGACGATCGAGCACGCCGCGGGCCTCGCCGATCCCGGGACCGCGATTCGTCTGTCTCCAGGGGTGCACGCCTCCGACCAGTTCCTGGGCGACCTCGAGGGAACCGCGATCGCGCCGATCTGGATCGGCGGCGAGCCCGGGCGGCTGCCGAAGCCGGTGATCTCCGGCGGCAGCGAAGCGCTGCATCTCGGGCGGGCGAAGTGGGTCGTCGTGCACGATGTCGAGATCCACTCGTCGACCGGGAACGGCATCAACGCCGACGACGGCGGCGAGACGGCGAATCCACTGGCCAGCCACCACCTCGTCTTCCGTCGGCTCTCGATTCGCGACATCGGCAGCGGTGGCAACAACGACTGCCTGAAACTCTCCGGGATCGGCGACTTCTGGGTGCTCGACAGCGCGATCGCGCGCTGCGGCGGCGGCACCTCGGGCAGCGGTATCGACTGCGTCGGCTGCCACGCTGGCCTCATCGCACGCAACCGGCTCGAGCAGATGTCGGGCAACGCCGTGCAGGCGAAAGGCGGCAGCGCCGATCTCGAGATCCGCTGGAACCACCTCCTTCAGCCGGGCGCGCGCGGCTTGAACCTCGGTGGATCGACCGGCTTCGCGTTCTTCCGGCCGCCGCTCTCGACGACCGTGGCGAACGCGGAGGCCCGCCGGATCGAGGCGATCGGCAATCTGATCGTCGGCGGCGATACGCCATTCGCTTTCGTCGGCTGCGTCGATTGCGTCGCCGCGCACAACACGGTCGTCAATCCAGCGACCTGGCTGATGCGCATCCTGCAGGAGACGACGAGCGGCGGGGGCTTCCCCTTCG
Organism: Thermoanaerobaculia bacterium; assembly: GCA_018057705.1. Taxonomy (NCBI): domain Bacteria; kingdom Pseudomonadati; phylum Acidobacteriota; class Thermoanaerobaculia; species Thermoanaerobaculia bacterium. The sequence continues at coordinate 63,434 of JAGPDF010000017.1, forward strand.
AGCCGGCCGCGAACGGCCAGGTCGTGAACAATCTCTTCTACTTCGAGGATGGCGACATCTCGACCCACGTCAACATCGGCCCGAACACATCTCCCGCCACCTTCGACTTCGCGCACAATCTCTGGTTCGCGTGGGACGCGCCGGGAGCTTCGGCGCCGACCCTGCCGTCGGCGGAAGCTGGCGGAATCTACGGCCAGAACCCGCAGCTCACCGCCGACTGGCAGATTCCGGGCACCAGCCCGGCCGCCGGCGCGGGAACGGCGCAGGCCTGGCTGACGGGAGACCGTTTCGGGCGCTGCTACGGCTCGCCGCCGAGCCTCGGCGCGCACGAGGCGCCCTAGCGAGGCGCACGCCGCGCCGAATCTCGGCGGCAAGGTGAAGTCGCGCTCCGGGGGCTTCGGCTGTCACCTTTTGCCGACGGGTGGCCACTAGGGGATCATGACCACTCTTTCGATGCCCCGGCCCACTTCCAGCTCGCCCCTCTCCGACGTCGATCTCTGGCGCGCCTCCCGCGACGGCGATCGCGACGCCTTCGGGCGCATCGTCGAGCGCTATCAGTCGCTCATCGCCTCGATCGCCTACAGCCGCACCGGCGATCTCGCCACGGCGACCGACTTCGCGCAGGAGACGTTCGTCGCCGCCTGGCGAAGCCGGGACGACCTTCGGGAGCCGTCGCTCCTCAAGTCCTGGCTCGCCGGGATCGCGCGCAACCTGACAGCCAACGCTGCGAAACGGGCGAGCCGCCATGGCGGTGCACCTCTGGCGCTCGACGAGATTGCCGAGCCGGTCGCTCGCGAGGCGAGCCCCGAAGCCCGCGCCGTTTCGAGGCAAGAGGAGGAACTGCTGTGGAGAACGCTCTCCCAGCTGCCGGAGAGCTACCGCGAGCCGCTCGTGCTCTTCTACCGCGAGGAGTGCTCGATCACCGAGGTGGCGACGCAGCTCGAGCTCTCCGAAGACGCCGTCAAGCAGCGGCTGTCACGCGGGCGAGCCCTGCTCAAGGTGGAGCTCGCGACCCTGGTCGAGTCGGCACTCTCGCGTTCGCGGCCGGGAGCGGGCTTTACCGCCGGCGTGCTCGCGGCGATCGCCCTGACCGCACCCACGGGCGCCGCGGTCGCCGCGACCGTCTCCGGCGGCGCAGCCGCCGCCGGGGCGACCGGCGCCGCGGTCGGCAAGGGGACCTTCGGCGGAGTGGGCGGCGCGCTCGTCGCCGGCCCGGCCGCCGGTCTCCTGACTGCCTGGCTCGCTTCGAGGCTCGCGGCCGGCACGGCGCGCTCCGACGACGAGCGTCGGGCGATCGCCGCAGGCTTCCGGCGCGCGTTCCTCTTCGTCTTCCCGATGATCGCGCTGATCCTCGGCCTGGTCTGGGCCGGCACGACCCGGTTCGTCGATGCGCCGGCCTTCCTCGCGACCGCGACGACGCTCTGGACGGTGGCCCTGGTCGGTGGGCTGATCGGCATCGGGAAGCGGGTCGAGCGCCGGATCGCGACGCTTCGGGCGTCGGGCGGCGTAGGCGACGAGGCCTGGGCCGCCGAGCTGGCGCGCCGGGGAGTGGCGCCCGCGCGCGCCCGGCGATATGAGAGCCGCCTGCGGCTTCTCGGCCTGCCGCTTTTCGCCTACGCCTCTGGCGGGGTCGACGCGGGCGCCGCGTTCGACGGTTCCATGCGGCGCGGTGCGCGCGGTTGGCTCGCGGTCGGCGACCTCGCGCTCTCGCCGCTCGTGGCGGTCGGCGGCGTCGCCATCGCTCCGATTGCGATCGGCGGCGTGACTCTCGGGCTGCTCTCGCTCTCGATCGCCGGCGTCGCCGTCGGTGCGCTCGCTGTCGGCAGCCTGGCTTTCGGATGGGTCGCGTTCGGCATCGTCGGTGTCGGCTGGAAGGGGGCTGCCGGCGTGACCGCCATCGCGCACGACTTCGCGATCGGCACTCAGGCGAGCGCGCTTCACGCCAATACCCCGGTCGCAGCTTCCTTCTTTCGTGACGCCTCGTTCACCTCGGCGGTGGCCCTCTTCGGCGCCGCCGTGCCGGCGCTCATCCTGCTGGCGATCGTGATTCCGCTCGGGCTGATGGCGCGCCGCGTCTGGACACTTCGCCGAGGCGCTTCCGCCTCCCGGCCCGCCGGTTCGGAGGGTGCCCGGGTCGAGCTGCTCTCGCCGTTCCCGGCCGGCGAGCGTCTCCACGGACTCGACGCGTTGCGCGCCGGTGCCCTGCTCCTCGGCGTCGTCCTGCATGCGGCGATGCCGTACGTCCTGCCGCCGGGCTTGTGGGCCGTCGGCACGACGGCGCCGGTCCACTTCCTGGCCTGGCTCGCCTACACCCTCCACAGCTTCCGGATGGAGACGTTCTTCCTTCTCGCCGGCTTCTTCGGCGCTCTCGTCGTCGCGCGCCGAGGCGTTGTGCCCTATGTCGGCGACCGTCTGCGCCGCATCGTTCTCGTCTTTCTCGTGGCCCTCGTGCCGATGAAGCTCGCGCTCTCGGCGCTCTGGATCGCCGGCGGGCGCGCGACAGGCTGGCTGGTCCTGCCGCCCGAGTACGCCGAGCTCCCCTGGTACGAGCTGGCTCTGGGTTCGCTCTGGATCGAGAAGTTCCCCGACCTCGTGCTGACCCATCTGTGGTTTCTCTACTACCTCGCGATCGTGACCGGTCTCTTCCTCGGCGCACGCGCCATCCTCGTGCGTTTCGCCGCGCTGCGCGCGACCGAAGGCGCGAGCCGCCGGCTCTCGCAGGCTCTGGCAAGCCGCCTTGCGCCGCTCGGCCTCGCGCTCGCGGTCACCCCGATCCTCGCTCGCATGACCGGGATGGATATCGACACGCCGGACCGGACGTTGCGCTGGCATCTGCCGCTGCTCGCGCTCTACGGCCTCTTCTTTGCGCTCGGATGGTGGCTCGAGCGCCACCGCGCTGTGCTCACGCCGCTCGTCGCGCGGTGGCGACCGAACCTGCTTCTCGGGCTGGTTGCGAGCCTGGTGGGCTCGGCCGTCGTCGGCATCCGCTACTCGGCGGCGCCGTGGACGCTGGAGAATGCGGAGCTTCTGCGCTGGATGGGTTCGTTCGCGACGGCGGTCACCATGGCGCTTCTCGTCCTCGGGGGCCTCGGAGCTGCGCTGCGATTCGGCGCGAGCCCCTCGACCCGGGTGCGCGAGCTCTCGAATGCCTCGTACTGGATCTACCTCGCCCACCTGCCGCTCGTCGTCGGCCTGCAGCTCCTGGCCCACCGATTCGCGCTCCCCTGGTGGCTCGCAGTTCCGCTCGTCATCGTGCTCACGATCGCCCTGCTGCTGGGCGTCGACCGCCTCGCCGTCCGCTCGACCTGGCTCGGCGCCTGGCTGAACGGTCGCCGAAGGTAGGGGCGAGGGGGCTTTCAGACGGTTGACGATCGCTCTTGCGGTGCCGAGCCCACAGCCGGCGGAAGAGTGCCAACGCAGTGCGCGATAGCGGAGCACGCCACAAGCGGTGGTCCCGTCGTCCCGGAGAATCAGGAGTCTGGAGGTCTACCTTGCCACTCGCTGCGTCGAGGCTCGACATCCGCAGGGGGCCTGGCGTTCTGTGCTGGGCGCCGGCGGCCGCACTGCTCACCGTACTGGCGGCGACGAGCGCCCGCGCGCAGCCTTCCTGCCCGCCGCTGCCGCCTCCCGGAGGGGCCACCATCGAGGTCGTGCCCGAGCAGGCCGACGGCTTGCGCGCGATCGTGGCGGGAGCCGCGAGCGGCACCACGATCCTCCTGCACAACGGCATTTACGGCATGGATGGGGGCGACGCGGTTTCGCGGCTGGTATTCTCGACCCCCGGCGTGACGATGCGCTCGCTCTCCGGCAATCGCGACGCCGTCGTGCTGGATGGCAACTATCTGACGAGTGAGCTGATCTCGATCTCCGCCTCGAACGTGGTCATCGCCGACCTGACGCTGCGCGAGGCCTACGACCACCCGATCCATGTCGCGGGCAATCCCGCGCCGATCACCGGCACCGTGCTGCACAACCTCCGCGTCGTCGACCCCGGGCAGCAGGCGATCAAGATCAATCCGGTCGGGCAGGGCTGGGCCGACGCCGGGACGATCGAATGCAGCGCCATCGAGCTCACCGACGCCGGGCGTCCGTTCATCCGCGACAGCTGCTACACCGGCGGCATCGACGCGCATGCCGCCTGGGGATGGGTCGTGCGGCGCAACCGGATCTCCGGCTTCTGGTGCCCCGCCGGTCTCTCCGAGCACGCGATCCACTTCTGGAATGCGAGTCGCGACACGGTCGTCGAAGAGAACGTCATCGTCGATTGCGCGCGCGGCATCGGCTTCGGACTGCTCGCGCTGTCGGGCGACCGCGCCTATCCCGACGATCCCTACCCCGGGGTGGGCTACCTCGGGCACATCGACGGCGTCATCCGCAACAACTTCATCGCCGCGGCCGATCCCGACCTGTTCCAGTCGGACTCCGGCTTCGATGCCGGAATCGCTCTCGAACAGTCGCGCAGCACCTGGGTGATTCACAACTCGGTGGTGTCGACCGAAGTGCCGTTCTCCTCGATCGAATGGCGCTTCGCCAACACGCAGGTCCAGATCGTCAACAATCTGGTCAGCCACAATCTGCGCGAGCGCGATGGCAACCCGGAGGAGGTGCTGGCCGGGAATCTCACGGCGGCGCCCGCCAGCTGGTTCCAGTCGATACCCCAGGGCGATCTGCACCTCGCCGGCGAAACGCTGCCACCCGTCGACGCCGGTGCCGCCGTCGCAGCGGGCCTGGCCGATCGCGACATCGACCTCGCCGCCCGGCCCGCGGCGCGCGACATCGGCGCCGACGAAGTCGCCTCGCCGCTCTTTGCCGACAGCTTCGAGTCCGGAAGCCCGAACGCCTGGTCGATGGTGGTTCCTTGAGGCGACCGTCAGCACCCGGGGGCGATGAGACGGCGCCTCCTTCGACTCTCGATCGCCCGCCTCGCGAGCTTGGTTCTCTTTCCGGGATGCAATGATGGCGGCTGGCCCGTGCATCGTCGCCTGAACCCGAGTCAGGTAAAATCTTCGCATGCGGTTCGGTTCGCGTCTTTCAGATCGCTGGGCGGGTTTCCCGCTGGTCGTCGTCCTGCTCTGCGGCGCGAGCGAGGCGCGGGTCGTACTGGCCGGCGAGGGCGACCCCGACACGACCTTCAGCACCGACGGGAAAGTCGTTCTCGACCTGGGTGAGTACTCCACCGCCTACGCGGTGACGGCCCGCGCCGACGGCGATCTGTTGGTCGCCGGAAGGGTCCAGGGCCCGTGGACGGTCGCGCGCCTCCAGAACGACGGCTCGCCGGATCCTGGCTGGAGCTCCGTTCCCTTCGACTTCGCTGCCGATGGCGCCTACGCCACCGTGAGCGTGCTCGCGATCGGCAACGATAGCCTCGGTCGAACCCTGGTCGCGGGGCTGGCCGTGCCCGACGACAGCTTCGACTTTTATATGCCCGCGATCGCCCGGCTCGACGCGTCCGGCGCGCTCGACCCGACCTTCGACGGCAACGGACGGAGGTTCGTCGCCGCGCCGGCGGGGTGGACGCACGCCGCCACCCTGGACGCGGTGGTCCTGCCCGACGGGCGCTCCTACTTCCTCGGCAACTGCGTCGGATGCCTGCTGCCGGAAAAGAGCGGCCCGGGTACGTTTCTCCTTCGACTCGACGCGAACGGTTCGCCCGACCCTACCTTCTCGAGCGACGGCTGGGCGATGTATGCGGACGATCTTCTTTCGGTCGAGCCGCGCGCGCTCTCCGTGGAACCCGACGGCGCCGCGACGGCGGCCTTCAGGGTATCCTTCAATTTCAGTCCGCTCGGCGTCGTCGTCATCCGCTGGACCACGGCGGGAGAGCTCGATTCCTCGTTCAGCGGCAACGGCATCGGGGAGCTGGTGGACCGCGAGCCCGGCGCTCCCATCGACCTGGTGGTGAATCCGGACACCGGAAAGATCGTGGTGGGCATTCAAGTGTCGTTGCAAAGCCCCGGGGACGGCCTGCTCGGCCTCACCTCCCAGGGCGCGCGCGATCTCCAGTTCGGAGCCAGCGGCTGGCTCGACCTCGAGATCGAGGAAGGGACGGAGCTCGCCGCGCTCGAGCTCCAGAGCGACGGCAAGATCGTCGCCGCCGCCACGATCGACGCCAACGGCACGCAACCCGCGGGCTTCCTCGTGGCGCGGGTGCTCGACGACGGCACCTTGGACAATTCGTACGACGACAACGGCGTCAACCGCGTGGAGTTCGACCTGGTCGCGGATGGACCGGACGTCGCCCACGCTTCGACGATCTCGGGCGGACGCCTCGTCGTCGTGGGCTCCGCCGGGCGACTGCCGGCGCCGCAATCCGATTTCGCGGTCCTGCGCATCGAGACCGCGCTCGTCTTCGCCGATGGATTCGAGCGCGGCACCGCCGGGGCCTGGGCTCCGTGAAGGTCGCCGCGCCAGTCGCGCCCGCCCGCTGAGCCGCGCCGGACCGGCGGAGGGCTCAAGACGGCCGTGCCGGCGCCGCGAAGACCGGACGGCGAGCCTCTCATCGCCACCCAGATAGGCCGCTGAGAAATCCGTGACAGTTACTGAATTGTCGGGTCGTCCGGTGCCGGTCCGGACGCCGGGGAGTCCGAGCGCCGGGTCTTCGATCGACGCCTGGGCGAGCGGACTTTTGAAGTGCTCCCGCGCTGCGGCCTCGGTGAAGAGCACCTGCCGGGCGAAGCTCGCGAGTGGGGGCGCGCCCGTGGCGGGGCTCGTGATAGAAGTCCGTCGACTTCCGGACGGCCGACCTTCAGCCGGCCGTCCGGGCGATGCTCGACCATGTGACCCAGGTGACCCGCGACGCGACCCGCATCGCGCCCGAGAACCTGCAGATGCTGCGCGACGCCGGCTTCGACGACCGCACGATCCTGCAGATCACCGCCCTCGCCTCCTGGTTCAACTACATCAACCGGATGGCGGACGCGCTCGGAGTCGGGCGCAAGGGCGAACCCGTCGGATCGTGACGACGGGGGCCGGCATCGCCCCGGGCAGCGGACGCCTTCGTCCTTCGGCGAGGGAAGCCCAGAAACGCAGCCCGCTCGGAGGATCCGCGCGGGCTATTTCTTGGTATGGAGCTCCTTGTCGCGTTCGCCGTTGGTGAGTTTGAGCGCCAGTCCGGCGGCGGCTTCGCGTGCCATGCCTGCGGCGCCGGGCGCGTTGGGGCGGAAGGAGTAGAGCAGCGACCCGACCTCCTTGTCGCCGCTCTGCACTTCGATCGTGCCGCCGACGTAGGCCTTGCCGCCGAAGCCGAGGCCCAGCCGCAGGCCGGCATTCCCGGGCTCGAACTCAGCGATGGTGAACTTGACCTTCGTGGCACTCGCGGGATCGATGCTGTAGCCCAGGACCCGGCCCAGTTGCTCGGTCAGTTCCTTGGCGAACGCATCGGAGAACTCACCCGACTTCTCCTGGGAGGAGCCGTTGGCGACCTCGAGCGCGATGGCCGAGCCCTTCTCGGGCTTCCAGTCCTGCTCGGGCACGACGCGCACGAAGGCGGTACGGAAGTCCTTTGCCTGTGCTCCAGAGGCCGAGAGGATGGCGATCAGGGCGAGCAGAACCACGGCGAGGCGGGAGATGCGCATGTTAGGCTCCTTTTCAATCCAGTTCGATGACTGCGGCCGGGCCGATCCGGGCGCTCGAGGGGTATGGCGGCGGAACCTCCCAGAATCGGCCACGACGGCGATGCGAATCTCGACCGGGCCGGGAGCGAGATCACTCGCGGCCTGGCGGCGCTGCGGCGTGGCGAGGCCGGGGCCTTCGATCGACTGGTTCCGCTGCTCTACGACGAGCTGCGGAGGATGGCCCGAGGCCGCCTGCGCGGGGAGCGCAGCGGGCACACCCTCGACACCACAGCCCTCGTGCATGAGTCCTATCTCCGACTCGTGACGCAGCACGGCTTGAAACCCGAGGATCGGGCGGCGTTCTTCGCCGCCGCGTCGAATACGATGCGCCGGATCCTGGTCGATCATGCGCGCTCCCGGCGGCGGCAGAAACGTGGCGGCGATCTCTCTCCAATGCCGCTCGAGGATGGCGACCTCTTTCCTTCGGAGCGCGCGATCGACGAGACCCTGGCGCTGGAGGATGCCCTCGGGAAGCTCGAAGCCGCTCATCCGCGCGCCGCACGGGTTTTCGAGCAGAGACTCTTCGGAGGGCTGGAGCTCGAGGAGATCGCCGAGGCGGAGGGGATCTCCCTGCGGACCGCCGGGCGCGACTGGCAGACGGCGCGTGCCTGGCTGCGCGTCGTCGTCGGATCGGATCTCGACGGGCGGTGAAGCGCTCCTGGCCGGCGGTGCCTGGATTCGACGCCAGACTCTGTAGCCCCGAGCCTGCGCCATGACCACCGACCCGGCCCCCGAACGCCTGATCGCCGCACTGCGGCTTTTCGGCGAGCTGCTCGATTTGCCGCTCCCGGAGCGCGCCGAGCGGCTCGAGTCGATCGCCGTCGCCGACCACGAGTTGGCCGAGCAGATGCGTGCGATGTTGCGCGCCGACGGACCGGACGGTGCTCTCGAGATCGAACGCCATCTCGCGGCCGAGCGCGCCCCGCACGACCTCGCGTCCGACCTCGCTCCCGATACGAGGCTCGGAGAGTACGCGATCGTCCGGCGGCTCGGACGCGGTGGCATGGGCGAGGTCTACCTGGCGACCCGGCGGCGCGAGACGGTGGAGCAGACGGTGGCGCTCAAGCTCCTGCGCCGCGAGCTCGCGGAGCCGCGCGCCATCGCCCGCTTCCACCGCGAGTGCCGGATTCAGGCGCGCCTGAACCACCCGGCGATCGTGCCGCTGCTCGATGTCGGCATCGCCGCCGACGGACGGCCGTTTCTCGTCATGCCGTATGTCGACGGTCGGCCGATCACCGACTACGCCGATGGTCTGTCCCTGCCGCTCGGGGAGCGGATCCGACTGGTCGCCGGCTGTTGTCGCGCGGTCGAGTCGGCACACGGCAAGCTCGTAATCCACCGCGACATCAAACCGTCCAATATCCTGATCGAACCGGACGGCCGCCTCCGCCTGCTGGACTTCGGTGTCGCGACGGCGCTCGACGACGACAGCGAGCTCACGCGCCAGGCGCCGGCGCCGATGACGCCCGAGAGGGCCGCTCCGGAGCAGTTGCGCGGCGAACCGGCCTCGACCGCGACCGACGTCTGGGGTCTCGGAGTGCTGCTCTACGAGCTCGCCACCGGGCGCCTGCCCTACGAGACGCGCTCGCGCGACCCCGGTGCGATCGAACGCGAGATCCGCGAGCGCGGTCCGACCCGGCCGAGCCGCAGCGTTCCCCAGGGGAAGGACGCAGCCGCGCTCGCCGAGCGCGAACGGCTCGCGGGGCGGCGCTCGACGACGGCCCGGCGGTGGGTGCGGGAGCTGCGCGGCGATCTCGAAGTGGTTCTTTCCCGTGCGCTGGCGCCGGAGCCCGAGCGTCGCTACCCCTCGGCCGCGGCGCTGGCGGAGGATCTGGAGCGTCTGGTCTCGGGTCATCCGGTCGCCGCGCGCGCGGATACCTTCGCCTACCGCGCGCGCCGTTTCGCCGGCCGGCACCGGGTGGCCGTCGTCGTCGGCGCGGCCGCTGCTGTGGGCTTCGTGGCCCTCGCTGTCGCGATCGCCGTGCAGTCGGTCCGCCTGACGAAGGAGCGCGATCGCGCCACCGGCCTCGAGCGCCAGGCGAGCGCGGTGGTCGAGCTGCTGATCGGCCTGTTCGGCGCCACCGCACCGACGAGCGGTGCGGGCGTCGGCGAGATCTCGATCGCCCGCCTGCTCGATTCCGGTGCGGCGAAGGCCGAGGCGCTCGCCGCCGCGCCCGGCGTGCGGCAGGAGATGCTCGCCACGCTCGGGAGGATTCGTCTCGAACGCAGCGAGATCGCCGAAGGGCTCGAGCTGCTCGAGCGGGCGCGCCGGGTCGCGGAAGAAAACGGCGCCGACCTGCTCGATCCGGGAAGGCTGACGATCGAGCTCAATTACACCGAGGCGTTGGCTCGGGCCGACCGCGGCGACGAGGCCCGCGACCTTCTCGAAGCGCTGGCAGAGAGGCTCGAAGGTGAAGCCCGAACGCGGCCCGCCGAGCTCGCCGAAGCGCTCGCCCAGCTGTCTCTCGTCGTGCCCGCGAACGAGGGTCCGGCGATTGCCGAGCGGGCGCTGGCGCTCCGGCGGGGGCTCGTTCCGCCGCGTCCGGTCGAGGTGGCGGCGAGCCTCGATGCGCTAGGTAACCTCGCCTTCCGCGCCGGGGATCGCACGGCCGCGCGCGAGCGCTGGAGCGAGGCGCTGCCGATCCTGCGCCGCGAGCTGGGCGACGACGACTTGCGGACGTTGTCGACGCTCAACAACCTTGCAGCGGTCACTGCCGATCCTGCGGATCAGCTGCCGCTGCTGGAGCAGGTGGTGGCGGCCCAGACGCGGATTCTCGGCCCCGAGGCCGGGCCTGTCGCCAACACGCGCAACAACCTCGGTGTCGCTCTGGCGCTCCTCGGAAGATACGTCGAGGCCGAGCGCGAGCTGCGCGAGAGCCACCGCCTGCGGGTCGCAGTGCTCGGTGTCGACCATCGCGAGAGCGTCCGCACCTTGCGCAACGTGGCGCGTATCGTCGAGCTCGGCGGCCAGCCGGCCGCGGCGCTTTTGCTCTTCGACGAGGTCCTTTCCCGTCTGCCGGCGACCGGTCTGCCGAGCGACGCCTGGCCGCCTTTCGCGGCGCAACGCGCGGTCGCGCTCTGGCGAACCGGGCGCAGGGGCCAGGCAGAGCAGGATCTGCGCCGAGTTTTGGCGGACCTGCGGACCGCGTATCCCACCGGCCACGACGAGATCGCCACGGCGCTGCTGGCCCAGGCGCGCTTCGCGGCCGAGTCCGGCGATGCGATCTCGGCGCTCGCCGACGCGCGCGAGGCGCTCGCTGCGCGCGAAGCGCAGTACCCTCCCGGGAGTCCCCGGCTCCTCGAGGCCCGCGCCGAGGTCGGGCGAGCGCTCCTCCTCACCGGACAGCGCGCGGAGGGACGCCAGCTACTCGAAACGTCGTTGCCGGCGCTCGAGAGTTGGGGCCTGTTGCACCCGGACGATCGGGCCGCGCTGCGGGCGGCGCTCGCCGCGACGACCTCAGGGTAGGTCGGCCGACCAGAAGAGGGTCGTCGCCGACTCGAATCCGTCGACGAACAGCGTCCGTGCCGGCGAGCTGGCGCCGCGCTCGACCGCTCCGATGTCGCAGCCGTCACCCTCGGGGTTGTCGGGCACGGCCGCGACGTCGTGGGCGCGGTGGCTCGATGCCGCACCGCGCAGGCCGCGCTGATCCTGGCCGCTCGCCGGGCAGCTCCCCTGATCGATGACCGGGTGCGGCGTCTCCTGGAGGGGCAGATGAGTGGGGGTCGAACCGCCGTTTCCGGCCAGAATGTCGAGCCGGGGATCGATGGGGGAAGCGAGAGTCCCGACGAAGTCGCCCTGAAGGTTGGGCAGACCCGCGCCGGGACTGGCGGGGAAGGCCGTCTCGACGCAGGCACCGTCGGCGACGAGATTGAATCCCCCCGAGGTCAGCACGGCCCGAACGTCGCCCTCGGCGATCAGGATCTCCGGGCAGCGCGTCGGCGAGGCGTTGTCTTTTCCGCCGGCAATCACGGTGTTGGCGAGCTCGACCTCGAGCATCGAAGTCACCTGGTTGGCCAGAGCGATCGTACCGCCAGTCGGATCGCTGCTGGTCTCGTCGTCGTCGGACTCGTTGCCGAGGTAGGTGGAATCCCGGATCGTCACCGAGAGGGTTCCCGTCCCGACTCCCGAGAGGAGGTTGGCTCCGCCTCGCCAGTTGGCGCGGTTCGAGGAGAACGTGGAGTTCGCAACCAGCGTTTGGCCGACGGCCGACGCATAGAGGCCCCCTCCCGACCCGCTCGTTCCCGAGGCGAAGTTGCCGGAGAAAGTCGAATCGATGATCTCGACATCTCCGACTCCGGTCGCCGCGACACCGCCACCACCGCCGGCGATCGATTGAGCCTCGTTGCCATCGACCCAGACACGTTGGAGGCGAAGCGGACCCTGCGAGTAGATCCCGCCGCCGTTCGCGACCGCCCGGCAGTTGCGGATCGTGACGTCGAAGAGCGCGAGAGCGGGGCCGGGGCCCCACGCCAGGACGCAACCGCCAAAGGAGAGTATTCCGGGGACGGAGGCATACCCGTGGACAAGTGAGAGGTCGCGCACCACGTACTGCGTCGGCGAAGAGGCCCCAAACCAGAGCAGCTGGAACTGATCGCCGCCGTCGATCGTCAGGAGATCGCGGCCCGGACCCTCGAAGGCAACGCTCTCGTCGATGGCGGGCAAGGCCGAGCTGAGCAGAATCGTTCCAGTGACCGCGAATCGGATCCGGTCCGATTCACCGCTGCCCGACGGGCATTCGCCGGCAGCGCTGTTCTCGTTGGCGGCGAGAATCGCCTCGCGAACTGAGCAGAATCCATCTTCGGCGATCGCGTCGGAAAGCGTGTCGACGACGATGACGGCGGCCTTGGCCGGTGCGAGAGCCGCGAAGAGCAGATGCAGAAGCGAGAAACCAACGACAGTCTGGATGCGCATGAGAGAACCCCTCCGTCCAGCATGGCGACGAAAGGCGCACGCATCGGCCAAGGCAGGAAGTCTTCGGTCGCCCGGCGGCGGCCGGCTGATAGCGTCACGAAATGACCGCCGAGATTCCGCCTCGTCTCCCGTTGGCGTCGGCGCTTTCGACCGAGGTCACCGCTTGACGCTCTTCGAGGCGGCGGGGCGGTGGGGCGACGAGCTCGCGCAGGCGCTCGCTGCCGGCGCCGACCCGAACGCCCGCGACGAGCGTGGCCGCACGCCGCTCCATGTCGCCGCGAGGGTCGACGCCGCCCATGTCCAGCTGCTGCTCGACGCCGGCGCCGACCCCGACGCTCGCGACCACCGGGGCCTCGCGCCGCTGCACTTCGCTGCCAGCGTCGGCGCGCGCACGATCGCACTGCTCGTCGCCGCGGGGGCCGCCGTCGACCCGCCGGACGAGAACGGCCACACGCCGCTGCTCCACGCGATCCACGGCGCGTGGCGCGAAGCGGCTTCGGCGCTCCTGGTCGCCGGAGCGGATCCGCGCCACAGCGACCACAGCGGCGAGAGCGGTCTCGACGCTCTCTCGCCGCGGCTCGGGAGCGGCCTGATCGACGAAGTCTGGCGGGCGGATGCTCATCTTCATGGTCCCGACCGGTTGGGTGAGCACTTGCGTGGCCTCATCGACCAGGGCCTCGAAGGCCGGATTCTCATGGTGCTGGCGCCGCGGCTGCGAGAGGGTTACTTCTCTCATCTCGGCGGCATCGATCTGCCGCTCGCGACCTGGCACGAGCTGGCGCGGGACCTCGAGCGCTGGTGCATCGAACGCGGCGCCTGGATGGAGCTGGTCACCCTCTTCCAGTGCGGGCTGCCGCTGAAGCTGCCGGAGTCGCTCGCCAGCTCGAGCTTCCTGCGACAGGCCGACGTGTATGAGGTCTGCGCCATCCCCCCCGGGGAGGCGGCTTACGCACTGGTGGGCGCCGCCTCCGGCTCCGGACGGGCCGTGCCTTTCGTGCTGCGCCACGCTCCCGAGGCGGCTGCGGCGGCGAGCGCCGCGCTTTTTTCCCTGTTGGACGTCGGCACCTGGCCCACCAATGACGCGCTCGAGGCGCTGCGCAGCCGGGCACTTCGGGAGCTGGTCGAAGCGGGTGCGGACCTCGACGCCCCCGCCACGTCGGCGCTCGCGGCCGTCCACCGGGCGATGGGCCTGCCGCGGGGCGAACAGGGTGAGCTCCTCTGGGACGACGACCGCGACCTCGAGGCTCGCCATCCGTCGGTCGTGAGTTTCCTCTCCATTCTCGCTGGCGATCGCCGGGACCTCCCGCCGCTGTTGTTGTCGGCCGATCGCGGCAGCCCGATCGTGCCGCACCTCCTCGCGGCCGGAGCGCAAGCGGACGTCATCGATAGCGCCGGGCGCGGCGCGTTGCACTACGCCTGCCAGCGCGGCAGCGGGTTCGTGCGCTCGCTCGAGGGAGTGACCTGTCTGCTCGCAGCCGGCCTGGCGGTGGACGCAGCTGACCACGCCGGCTGGCGGCCGCTGATGCTCGCCAACTCTCCCGCGATCCTCGAAGCCCTCCTTCTCGCCGGCGCTCGCCCCGAGCTCAGTTCGCAAGAGTGCCGCCTCCTCGGCCGTGCAGCGGACGGGCAGCAGGCGGCGATCGACGCCGCGCGGCGCGGATGAGGCGACGATGAGAGGCCCCCGCCGGGAGGCGAGATACCGATCACCGCTTTCGAGACCGAGAGGCGCCGCGTGAGCGACTGGCCTCGCCACGACGAGGGCGAGCCGGATGCGGACGCGGAGGAGCTCTCGGCCGAGACGGTCGTAGAGCTGCCGCTCGAAGACGTTCTCGACCTCCACGGCTTTCCGCCGCGCGCCGTGCGCGAGATCGTCCTCGGCTATCTCGACGACGCTGTCGCCGCGGGCTTTCCGGCCGTGCGGATCGTCCACGGCCGGGGGATGGGAGTGCAGCGTGAAGCGGTGCGCGCGCTGCTGGCGCGCGATGGGAGGGTGGCCGAATTCTCCGACGCATCCCCGGCCCAGGGCGGCCGTGGCGCGACGCTGGTCCGCTTCCGGCGCGAATCGCGATGATCCGCTGCACCCTCGTCTCTTCGCCCGCCGCGCGGCGTCAGGGAAGGACGAGCGCGCGCGTTCCGCAGCCGGGGCCGTAGACGACGGCGTTGGCGAAGAGGCGCTGCGAGCCGAGGGCGGCGCCGCGCCACACGGGGTCTCCGGCGAAGAGAATAATCTGACCGGCGCCCACGCGCTCGCGGACGACGTATGCCGCGTTCGCGAAGCGCTCTCCGGCCTCGGGCCAGAGGAGTCCGGAGAGCCGCAGCGCCAGATCATGCCCGGCCGGAACCGCGCTCCAGCCGAGGGGCTTCCAT
>JAGPDF010000018.1:0-16693 GCA_018057705.1 Thermoanaerobaculia bacterium
CGGGAGCTCCGAGTCGGCGTCGAACCAGAAGTTGTACATCGTCGCCCAGCGCAGGGCGTTGGCGTTCGGATTCGTGGCGAAAGTCTCGGTGGTCCAGGAGACGACCGAGGTCGGAGCATCGACGGCGATCGTCCAGTCGGTGGGTGAGTACGGCTCGCCCGAGTGGCTGTCGATATCGCTGAAACCGGCGTTGGTGATCGATGTGCCGTCGGGGAAGTCGATCGCGAACTCCTGGGCTGCACGGTCCGAGTTGTGGTTGCGGATCGCATACTCGTAGTGCCAGAGGCCGGGCGACGGGTTGGTGACCTTCCGCGCCACCTGGAAGCGCTGGAGGGGGACGCTCCCGGGAACGTCGGCGTTGACGCGCTCGACCAGGACATCCTGGGCGGGCCAGGCCTCGATCGCCGAGGAACCCTCGAAGAAGCTGCCCGTTTCGCCGATGCTGTAGCCCGGCGGGCCGCCGACGGTGACGCGCTGATAGGAGGCGTTGTTCAGTCCGTTCCCGGCGATGGCGTCGTCGGGGGCGACGTACTGAGCCTCGGCGAAGTAGAGGGCACCCGGATTTTGAGCGGCGTCCATGTCGGACGTCGCGACTCTGATCCGCTGGTCGTAGACCGTGTAGGGGCCGCCGGGCGAGTTGGGCAGGGGAAACTCACCCGTCGAAGCATCGACTTCAGATCGCCTCCCCAGTGGTCGGCTGGAGTTGAGTGAGGCTTGATAGGGATCGGTGCAGCCGACTCCGAGCTGGTCGCCTCCCTCGGGCGGCTGAGTGCAGGTTTGCCCACCGGCGCCCGTGCAGCCGGGGGTCGTCGAGTTGGTCGACACGAAACCGTGCTTCAGCCAGCTCATGCCGACCTGTTCGAAGCGTCCACTCTTCAATCGGTAGAGGTTCTGTGCGATCACGGGGTGATCGGTCGGCGTGGCGCCGGCCGCGCACCCGTTGTTGTTCTGGTCGCACCAGTTGAGCGGTGTCGAGCCGCGGTTGCACGAGCGGGTACCCACCGCGTAGGAGGCATAGCCGTCAGCGCTGCCGTAGCTGCCGAGGTCGGTGAAGTCGAACACCGTCACGTCGGGATTGGTCGCTTCCGGACTCGCCTCCTGCGCGCGGAGGGCGCCGGGCGAGAACAGGACGATGGTGAGCAGCAGGACCTGGGCGGCGAGGTGAATGACGGCGCGGCTGCGGCTGCAAGCGGTCGATGGCATCTGGAGATCCTCGGTCAATGGGTTCGGTTCTCGCTGACCATCGCCGCGACGAGGGCGCTCGCCTGCGGGTGGCCGGGTTCTATCTCAAGGGCGGCTGCGAGCTCTGTCCGGGCCGCCTCGTCTCTGCCCATTGCGATCCAGGTTTGCGCCAGGAGGATGTGCAGTCCGGCGTCCCGGGGAGACGCGGCGATCGCCTCGCGGTAGAGCGCCGCAGCCTCCTCGAGCCGCCCGGTTGCAGCCAGCATTCCGGCGAGGTTCTCGCGCGCTTCGCGATGCCCGGGCTCGAAAGAGAGCACCTGGCGAAAGCGCTCGATGGCGCGCTCGGGTTCTCCTTGCATGGCGTGAATAATCCCCCAATTATAGGCGAGCTCCACCGCCGAGGGGTGGTGAACCAATCCACGCTCGAAGAAGCTCGCTGCGGCGGGCAGGGCCGGCGGGGCGCCGCTTCTCGCCAGGAGGATGCCGGCACCCGCGTAGGCTTCGTAACGTCGTGGATCGAGCGCCACGGCGCGCTCTCCGGCGAGTGTCAGCCCGGCGAGATCGCCCCGCCCCGCGGCGTCCTTCGCCGTGAGCAGCAGCATCTCGTAGGCCGCATCGTGGCGGGCGATGGCGCGCGAGCTCGCGGCGCGAAAGCCGGGGAAATCGCCGCTGATCCAGGCGGTCCAGGCCCGACTGCTGTCGAGGCCCAGCCAGGAGAAGAGTCCCCAGCGCTCGAGTCGTTCCAGGTGTCGGGCGGCAGCGGCAGCGGCGGCGCGCTCCCCGGCGTTCGGCGAGGCGGGTTCGGCAGCGATCTGGAGCATCTGCTGCTGCAGGCGCGCGGTTTTCTGAAGTGCCCGGCGACCTTGCACCGCCTCCGCCTTCAGCCAGCCGCTGTGAATCCAGAACAGCCCCAACAGAATCAGGCCGGCCGCGGCCCACCGGCCCCCGGGCAGCAGGCGGCCGTCGCGCTTCAGGGCGCGGTGCCGGAAGGCGAGGTTGCGGCGGGCCACGAGCCGCATCGCCAGCAGGGCGAGAAAGGCGAGCACCCCGGCGAGCCCCAGCGACATCAGGAATGGAATCTGGCCGTACAGTCCGCGGAAGGTCGCGAAAGCGACCACGTAGGCGACTCCGAGGACGAGCTCCTCGCGCAGGGTGAGGGGGTAGGCGCGCTTCGCGAGGTCGGGGCCGGGAGCGGCGAGGGCGTAGGCAGGGATGGGCTGGGCGAAGAGCGAGACCTTTCCGAAGCCGAAGCTGAGGGCGTCGTTGGGACAGACGCTCACGCAATCGCCGCACTTCATGCAGCCGCTGTCGACGACCATGCCGAACTTCGCAACCTCTTCGTGAACGCGGACATTCGACGTGCAGACCGCCGTGCAGTGCCCGGAGCCCTCGCAGTCTTCGTTCACCCGGACGCGCAGCGGCGCGATCCTGTCGGCGACGGCGAAGGCGGCGCCGTAAGGGCAGGCATAGGTGCAGAAGCCCTTGGCGCCGAGGAAGTAGATCGTGGCGAAGCCGCAGACGAGAAGGGTGAGGATCCCGACGACCCAGCCCGGGAAGGTCTCCCAGAAGGCGCCGGTGGTGAGCTCCGAGCCCTGCACTCCGAGGCTGTCGCCGAGCCAGAGGCGGTAGGCCGCCGGCCAGAGGAACATGTAGACGAAGGCGAGGTAGGGCACGAAGCCCAGCAGCCGTGAGCGCAGCGGCCGCGGACGGAGTCCGGCCTTCTCGAGCAGCCAGCGCGAGAGGTCCTGGAGAGCGACGAGATGACAGGCCCAGCCGCAGAACCAGCGCCCGAAGAGGGCGGTGAGGAGGATCGCGCCGGCGAAGAAGAGGAAACCGGCGTTGATGATGCCGGCCTTGGAGAACGCCATCGCTTCGGAGGGCTCGACCGGAGTCACGGTGGTGCCGGCGACGAGCCAGTGGGCGATGTGAAGGGCGATCGCCAGGTGGACCGCGACGAGCACCGCCGCCCGCCACTTGAGACTGCGCGAGTGCCGGATCGCAAGTCCTGGGCTCGACGGCAGGACGGGCAGGAGTGGGCCGCGCTTCAGGCTCGGCTCCTCAGCCTGCAAGGAGCCGGCGGTAGAGCTCTTCGTAAGGCTTCACCTGCCGGGCCCAGGAGAAGTCCTTCGCCATGCCGTTCAGCATGAGCTGCTTCCACGCCGGAACGTCGCGATACGCGGTGAGCGCGAAGTCGAGCGCCCAGCGCAGCCCTTCGGGCGTGAAATGGTCGAACGAGAATCCGGTGCCCGTGCGTGTCACCGGATTCCATGGCTCGACGGTGTCGGCGAGCCCGCCGGTGCGGCGCACGATCGGCGGCGTGCCGTAGCGCAGGCTGTACATCTGGTTGAGACCGCAAGGCTCGTAGCGCGACGGCATGAGAAAGATGTCGGCGCCGGCCTCGATCCAGTGCGCGAGCTCTTCGCTGTAGCCGCGGAAGTACCAGACCTTGCCCGGAAAGGTGACCTGGAGCCAGGAGAGAAACGACTCATAGCGCTCTTCGCCGCTGCCCAGCGCGAGGAAGCGCAGGTCGCGGTGGTAGAGGAACTCCGGCAGGGTGTCGAACAGCAGATCGAGTCCCTTCTGCGAGGTCAGACGCGACACCAGGCCGAGAACCGGCGCCTGGCGCGGGAAGGGCATCCCGATCTTCTCGAGCAGGGCGCGCTTGGTCGACTCTTTGCCCTCGAGACGCTCGGCCGAGTACTTGTACGGGATGTACGGGTCGGCCTCCGGGCTCCACTCACCGTAGTCGACACCGTTGACGATGCCGACCAGATGGTCGGCGCGAGCGCGCAGCAGCGGATCGAGGCCGAAGCCGTGCTCCGGCGTCTGGATCTCCCTGGCATAGGTGCGGCTCACCGTGGTGAGGGCGTCGGCGTAGAGCAGCCCGGTCTTCAAGAAACTCACCCTGCCGGCGGTGAGATCCTCGTTGTAGAGCATCTCGGCGTGGCCGGCGAGCCCGAGCTCGTCGAGCACCTGGGAGGAGAAGACCCCCTGATAGCCGAGGTTGTGCAGGGTGAGCACGGTGCGCGTCTTCGCGAACAGGCGATCCCAGGCGTAGATCGTGCGCAGGTAGATCGGTGCCAACGCCGTGTGCCAGTCGTGGACGTGAACGATGTCCGGGGACCAGCCCATGCGCTGGCAGCTCTCGAGCGCGACGCGCGTCAGCAGGGCGTAGCGCAGGTACTCGTCCCATTCGCCGCTGTAGATCGAGTCGTGGTGGTAGAGCGCCGGACAGTGGACGAAGTAGGCGTCGACTTCGCTCGCGGGCAGACGGGTGGTGAAGACGGAGTAGGTGAACTTGCGCGGTCCCAGGTGGATCTCGACGTCGCGCAGGAAATCGACCGCGACGAACGGAAAGTCGAGCTTCGCGACGCGGGCGTAGAACGGCAGGAAGACCCGGACGTCGTGGCCCTCTCTGCCGAGGGCGCGCGACAGTCCGGCCGCGACATCGCCGAGGCCTCCGGTCTTGGCGAACGGCGTGACTTCGGCAGCGATCTGGCAGATCCGCAGTGGCATGGGTGGCAGGCTTTCCTCTCCTCGCGGGTTCGCGGTCGTTGGCGCCGGTGTCACGAGGCGGTTCAGATGACCGTACCGGGAGGCAGCTCGGCGTTCTTCGGCACGACGATGATGCCGCCGCGAATCGAGTAGTTCGGCGTCTCCGCCTCTTCGATCTTCTGCTCGTTCAGGAGCTTGCAGCCGTCGCCGATGCGGGCGTTGAAGTCGATGATGGCGTTGCGGATCGTGCAGTCGCGACCGATACCCGTCTTGACGGCGTGGTGGGCCGCCTCGGCCAACGGTTCGAAGCGGTTGGCGCCCATGATGATCGACCGGTCGATCGTCGTGCCTGTTTGCACGATGGCGCGGATGCCGACGATCGAGTCGGAGATCTTGGCACCGGTGATGATCGACCCTTCGCAGAGCACCGAGCGGGTCACCGAGCAGCCGTTGATCTTGGTGCCCGGGAGGAATCGGGCGTGGGTGTAGATCGGGTAGTTCGGGTTGTAGAGATTCAGTGACGGCAACGGAACGGTGAGGTCGAGGTTCGCCTGATGGAAGCTCGGGATCGTCCCGATGTCCGTCCAGTATCCGTCATAGGGGAAGGCGAAGACGCGGATGCGACCGAGCGAGGCCGGGATGACCTCCTTGCCGAAGTCGGTATAAGGGCTCCCGACCAGCACCTCGCGCAGCACCTCGGGCCGGAAGACGTAGATCCCCATGCTGGCGAGAAGGGTGCCCGGCGCCGCTTCGAAGCCGAGCGCATCGCGGGTGGATTCGTCGAGTGCCAGGGCGTCCAGGGCCTCCTCGGAGGTCGGCTTTTCGACGAACTCGACGACCCGGCCGGTGCGGTCGAGGCGGAGGATGCCGAAGCCCTTGGCCTCCTCTCGCGTCACCGGCTTGACGGCGATCGTCAGGTCGGCCTGGTTGGCGCGGTGCGCGAGGACGAACTCGCGCATCTCCATGAGGTAGAGCTGGTCGCCCGAGAGGATCAGAACTTCGGTCGGGTCGTTGTCGTCGATCAGCCGGGTGAGGTTCTGGCGCACGGCGTCGGCCGTGCCCTGGTACCAGGAGCGGTTGGTCATGTTCTGCTCGGCGGCGAGCAGGTTCACGAAGCCGCCGCGAAAGGCGTCGAAGCGGTAGCTCTGGGCGATGTGCCGGTGGAGGCTCTCGCTGTTGAACTGGGTGAGGACGTAGACCTTGTCGATGCCGGCGTGCAGACTGTTCGAGATCGGAATGTCGATCAGGCGGAACTTGCCGCCCACCGGGACCGCCGGCTTGGCGCGATCCCGCGTCAGCGGCGCGAGCCGCGCTCCCTGCCCACCGCCGAGAATCGCCGTCACCACCCGTTTCATCGTCCGCCCTCCGCGCCTGCGAGCCCGGCTGCCCGGTGTCGGCGCCATTCTAATCCCACCGCCGGGCCATCCTGGCGCAGGATTCGCACTTCCGGGGGTTTTCACGGATACCGGTGCCGTGGCGACCTCCATAGAATGAGCGGTGGAGGCGTCCATCGCACCCGCGCGTCGGGGGCCTCGGTGGCATGCAGCGTGCTTCGGTGATCCAGGGGACGAGGCGCGGTCGAGGGGCAGGCCCATGGCGGCCGTGGCCGCGTCGCGCCGCGAGAACAGGCATTCCGGGGGTTTCATGAAGAGGGTCTTGCTGGTTGGCGTAGCGGTTGCTCTCGCCGGGCTCGGCGTCTGGTACTTCCTGCGGGGAGGTTCGAACGGCGGCGAGGTGGGCAAGTACAAGAGCGTGATCGTCGATCGCGGCGACGTGGCGATGACGGTGACGGCAACGGGAACGATTTCGGCGGTCACCACCGTCCAGGTCGGCAGCCAGGTCTCGGGCATCATCGCTGCGCTCTACGCCGATTTCAACACTCCGGTAGCCAAGGGACAGCTGGTCGCCGAGCTCGATCCGACCTCCTTCGAGGCCGCGGTCGAACAGCGCCGCGCCGACGTCGCGCAGTCGGAAGTCCGGCTGCGCAACGCCCGCACCCAGCTGCTGCGCCAGGAGCAGCTGCTCGCCAAGCAGCTGGTGGCGCAGGCCGACTACGATCTGGCGAAGGCCGACTTCGACGCCCTCGAGGCGCAGATCAGCCAGGTCGAGGCGGCGCTCCTTCAGGCCCGGACCAATCTCGGCTACACCAGGATCCTCTCGCCCATCGACGGCGTGGTGGTCGACCGCCAGTACGACATCGGCCAGACGGTCGCCGCGTCGTTCCAGGCGCCGACCTTGTTCACGATCGCCCAGGACCTCACCAAGATGCAGGTCCAGGCGGATGTCGACCAGTCGGACATCGGCCGCATCCGGGTCGGGCAGGGGGCCCGGTTCACCGTCGACGCCTATCCGGAGGAGGAGTTCGTCGGCGCCATCACCCAGGTGCGGCTGAACGCCACCGTCAATCAGAACGTCGTGACGTATCCGGTGATCGTCGGAGTCGAAAACGCGGAGCAGAAGCTCCGCCCCAAGATGACGGCGGACCTCTCGGTCGAGGTCGACCGGGTGCGCGACGTCCTGCGGATCCCAAACGCCGCGCTGCGCTTCCGGCCGGCCGAAGAGGCTTCTGCCAGAGCTCGCGGCGGATCGGTCGAGGGCGGGACGGCCAGAGGCGCGACTGCCGGGAGCGCCGGGGCGAGGCCCGGTGGCACCGCGACGCCCGGCGCGGCTGGGCCCGCCGGCGGCTTCGCCGGCGCGGCGGACGGTCTCGCGGCAGGTCGGCAGCGATCCGCCGGCGGGAAGACGGAAAAGGGCTGGCAGACCGTCTACAGGCTGGGCGCCGACGGCAAGCTCTCGCCAGTCGAGGTGCGCACGGGGCTCTCCGACGGCAAGTTCTCGGAGCTCCTCGAGGGCGGGATCTCGGCGGGCGACACTGTCGTCGTCGGGCTCGCGACGAGCAAGGCCAACCCCTCCTCGGGATCGAGCCCGCTCGGCTCGGGCGGGCGGCGTTTCTGACCATGGCGACCGAGGCCGGCCGGAATCGGCGCCCGAGTGCCCTCGTCGAGCTCGCCGACATCGTCAAGGTCTACACTCTGGGCGAAGTCGAGGTGCGAGCGCTCGACGGCGTCAGCCTGACGATCGCGCCCGGCGAGTTCGTGGCGGTGATGGGGCCTTCGGGTTCCGGCAAGTCGACGCTCATGAATATCGTCGGCTGCCTCGACCGGCCGACCTCAGGGCGCTACGTTCTCGATGGGATCGACGCCTCGGGTCTCGACAAGAACGAGCGCGCCGAGATCCGCAACGCCAAGATCGGCTTCGTCTTCCAGAACTTCAATCTGCTCGCGCGCACCACTGCGGTCGAGAACGTCGAGCTGCCGCTGCTCTACAGCGATCGCCTGAGTACCGCGAGCGAGCGCCGTGAGCGGGCGATGGCGGTGCTCGCCCGCGTCGGACTCCAGGGCCGGGAGCACCACCGGCCGTCGCAGCTTTCGGGCGGTCAGCAGCAGCGCGTCGCCATTGCCCGCGCGCTGGTGACCGACCCGGCGATCCTGCTCGCCGACGAGCCGACCGGCAACCTAGACTCGCGGGTCTCTGAGGAGATCATGGCGATCCTGCAGGAGCTCAACGCGCAGGGTAGGACGGTGATCGCGATCACCCACGAGCACGACATCGCGCAGTTCGCCGGCCGCGTGGTGGCGTTCCGCGACGGCCGGATCGTCTCCGATCAGCCGGTCGAGGACCGCCGGATCGCGCGCCCCACGGTCGGCGTCCGCAGCCAGGAGAGTGCCGCATGAATGTCGGGTGGATGCGGGTCGCGAACATCGTCAAGGTCGGACTGCAGTCGATCGCGCGGAACAAGATGCGCTCGGCCCTCACCATGCTCGGGATCGTGATCGGGGTCGCCTGCGTCATCGCGATGGTCGCCGTGGCTTCTGGCGCCTCGAGCTCGATCCAGGCGCAGATCGACGCTCTGGGCACGAACTTCCTGATGATCTTCCCCGGCACAACGACGAGCTCGGGGGCACGGATGTTCTCCGGCTCGTCGAACCTCTCGGTCGAAGACGCCGCGGCGATCCGCTCCGAGTGCCCTTCGGTGGCCTATGTCTCGGCCGCCTCGCGGACCTCGGCGCAGGTGGTGGCGGGAGAGCTCAACTGGGCGACCCAGATCCAGGGGGTCGACGTGGACTGGCCGTTCATCCGTTCTTGGAACGTCGCCGAGGGCGACTTCTTCACCGACGCGGATGTGCGAGGGGCGACCAAGGTCGCGGTCCTCGGCCGCACGGTCGCCGACGCGCTCTTCCCCAACGGGCAGGCAGTGGGCGAGACCCTGCGCATCAAGAACGTACCGTTCCGCGTCGTCGGCGTCCTCGAGAGGAAGGGCGGCTCGACGATGGGGCAGGATCAGGACGACGCGATCATCGCCCCCTACACGACGGTGATGAAGCGGCTGGAAGGGCGTTCGCGGGTCGGCATGATCCTCGCGGCGGCGATCTCGCCGGACCGCGTGGGCGACGCGCAGGGCGAGATCGACCTCCTGCTGCGCCAGCGCCACCGCATCGGTCCCGGCCAGGACGCCGACTTCATGATCCGCTCGCAGGAGGAGATGGCCTCGACCGCCGCCGAGAGCTCGAAGACGCTCTCGGTGCTGCTCGGCTCGGTGGCGGCGATCTCGCTGCTGGTCGGAGGCATCGGAATCATGAACATCATGCTGGTCTCGGTCACTGAGCGCACGCGCGAGATCGGCATCCGCATGGCGATCGGCGCCAAGGGGCGCCATGTTCTGGCGCAGTTCCTGCTCGAGGCGGTGGTGCTGTCCGTGGTCGGTGGGCTGATCGGAATCCTGCTCGGCGTCGGAGCCTCGGAGCTCATCGCCCGCTACGCTGGCTGGCCGGTCGAGCTCGGCCCCGGTCCGATCCTCATGGCCTTCGGCTTCGCCGCCCTCATCGGCATCTTCTTCGGCTTCTATCCCGCCCGCCGGGCCGCGGCGCTGGACCCGATCGACGCCCTGCGCTTCGAGTAGCGGCGCCGCGGCCCGAGTCGTCCGATCACCTCCGCGGCGCTGGATCCGATCGAAGCGCTGCGCTTCGAGTAGCGGCGCCGCGGCCCGAGTCGTCCGATCACCTCCGCGGCGCTGGACCCGATCGACGCCCCGCGCTTCGAGTAGGAAAGCCGCGGCCAGGAAGACCCGGACAGCGCCGTGGCGCTCGGTCGTTGGTCAGGGAATTGGGCGTGACTTTCGTGGGTGTCCGCCGGCGGGCGGCGCGCTTACTGTTTCTGCATGCCCAATCCATTTCCCGGAAGCCTCGCCTTCAACTCACCGCTTCGCGCCTGGATGCTCGCCTCCTGGGTGCTGATCGCCGCCACGCCGGCGGTCGCCTTCGATTTCATCGTGACGCGCTACGACGACCCGGTGCCCGACGGTTGTCTGGTCGCCGACTGTTCGATTCGCGAGGCGGTGATCGCGGCCAATGTCGACCTCGCCGCCGACCGGGTGTGGCTCTCCGCCGGCGTGTACCAGGTGAACCTCGCCGGGAGCTTCGAGGACAATGCCGCGACGGGCGACATCGACCTCGTCCAGAACGTCGAGATCGTTGGGGCCGGCGCGACGATGACGTTCATCGACGGCACCGGACTGGGCGAAACCCCGATCGCGACTGCCGGGAACCTGGGCCTCGTGACCGCGATCCGGAATCTCACGGTCCAGAACAGCGCGAGCTCGGGCCTCCTGCTATCGACCGGCACCCATACGGTAGAGGACTGCGGGTTTCGCGACAACGGCTTCGGCAGCACCGGCCCCGGAATTGCCACGACGGTGCAGAGCGTGGTGACGATCCTGCGCACCACCGTCGTCGGTAGCGCCGGCGTGGGTCTGTCGGTGGCGCAGGGGTCGGCGACGGTCGAGAACAGCACCTTCAGCGGCAACGGCAACCAGGAGATCGTGCTCAACTTCGCGGCGGCGTTCAGCTGCACGCACTGCACCGTGCTCGCGAGCGACGCCGATCCGGTGCTGACCGTCATCGGCGCGACCGCGAGCCTCGCGAACTCCATCTTCGCCGGTGCCTGCTCGGCGGTGAGCGGGGGGGCAATCAACTCGCTCGGCGGCAACGTCGAGTCGACCGGGCATACCTGCGGATTCACCCAGGGCAGCGACCAGGACGATGTCACTGCAGGCGCCTTGGCGCTCGGCGCCCTGGACGACAACGGCGGCCCGACCCGTACTCATCTGCCGGGAGCGGCAAGCGCCGCGAACGGCAGCGCCAATGATGCCCTGTGCTTCGTCGACGACCAGCGCGGCGTCGTTCGCGAGACCAACTGCGAATCGGGCGCGGTCGAGCGCACCAACGTCGCCGTCGCGACGCCGATCTTCCACGACGGTTTCCTGCAGGGTGACAGCGAGGCCTGGAGCGCGAGGGTCGAATGAAGAGAGACGGAACCGGCTTCGGCTGGGCTAGAGGATGCGGAGCTCCGGATCGCCGGCGACGACTTCGCCGATCTCCGCGGCGCGGTGGCCGGTCGCACTGAGGGCGGAGAGGATCGGATCGACGCCCGCTTCCGGAACGGCGAGCAGGAGGCCGCCCGAGGTCTGGGGATCGAAGACCAGCGCCTGCTCGGTTTCGCTGCGCTCGCGCATCCACTTCACGTGCGGGGCGAGGTGGCGGCGATTGGCGCCCGTCGCGCCGGTGGTGATGCCTGCCGCGGTGAGGTCGAAGAACCCCGGGTGAGACGGCAGGACCGAGAAGTCGATTTCCAGCACGACCTTCGAGTTGCGCGCGATGTTCCAGGCGTGGCCGGCGAGACCGAAGCCGGTGACGTCGGTGGCGGCGCTGGCGCCGTGCCGGAGCGCCAGGCGCGCGCCTTCGGCGTTCGAGCGCTCCATCTCCACCAGTGCGGGCTCGAGGCCGGCCTCGTCGAGGCGCTCGAACTTGAAGGCGTTCACCAGCGCGCCGCTGCCCAGCGGTTTGGTCAGGATCAGGCGGTCGCCGGGGCGGGCGCCCTGGTTGGTGAAGAGACGATCCGGGTCGCCGTAGCCGACCACCGCGAGTCCGAACTTGAGCTCCTTGTCGCGGATCGAGTGGCCGCCCAGGACCGCGGCGCCTGCCGCGGTGCAGGCAGCCGCGCCGCCGGCGAGGATGCCCGCGAGGACTTCGGGCGGGGCGTCGGCCGGAAAGCAGCAGAGATTGAGCGCGAAGAGCGGCCGCCCGCCCATGGCGTAGACGTCCGAAATGGCGTTGGTCGCGGCGATGCGGCCGAAGCGCTGCGGATCGTCGCAGACCGGCGGAATGAAGTCGGTCGTCGCAATGAGGGCCTGGCCGCGGAAGAGCATCACGCCGGCGTCGTCGAGGGTCTCCGGTCCGACCAGCACGCGTGTTTCGGGATCGGCGAAGGCGACCCGGCCTCCGAGCCCACCCAGATCCGCGATCTCGCCGAGAAGGGTGCGCAGGTCGCCCGGACCGATCTTCGCGGCGCAGCCGCCGGCAGAAGACGTTTGAGTCATTCGGTAAGGAACGGTTGCAGCTTCGGGTGAGTCGGGCATCTGCAGCCTCCCGCCGCGGTCAGCGCCTAGGCGGCGCGCCGGATGTCGGCGACGATCTTCAGGTGGTGACGGGTGTGAAGGCCCAGGAAGCGCAGGCCCTGGAGCGTGGTCAGGCCGCCGAAATAGGGGTGTGGGAAGACCGGTGTCGGATCGGCGAGCACGGCCTCGGGGAGCGGCGTGTCACAGTAGAAACTGCGCAGCCGGGCGGCCCGCTCCGCGAGGTCGTCCACGGTCCGGTCGGCCGGCAAGACGCCCCTGGGCGACTTGCCGACGCCGCGCGGGATCCAGCCCAGAGCGAGCAGCAGATGCCCGGTGAGGTTCATGCCGGAAGACAACCGCGCGGGCGGCTCTTGCGATCCTCCGAAGAAGCGCTGGCCGGCTTCGAGGACCTTCAGGACATGATCCACCTGCTGGCCGATCGACCAGTGCGAGACCGCGTCCACCCGGAGCTCGAGCAGTGCCGGTTCGAAGCGCACCATCCGGGTGATCTCGTCGAGTTGTCCGGCGAGCTGCGCGACCGCGGAGGCAGCTCTGCCGGAGCCCATGGCAGCTACTCCCGGATCCCGGCGAGCTCGAGCATGAAGGCGAATTGGAGGGCCGTGTCCTGCAAGCGCTCGAAGCGCCCCGACTTGCCGCCGTGGCCGGCTTCCATGTTCGTCTTGAGGAGCAGCCAGTTCGTGTCCGTCTTGTGGGCCCGTAGCTTCGCCACCCATTTTGCGGGCTCGTAGTACTGGACCTGGGAGTCCCAGAGGCCGGTGGTGACGAGGAGGTTCGGGTAGTCCTGCGCCTTCACCTGGTCGTAGGGGGAGTACGACAGCATGTACTCGTAGCTCCGCTGGACCCTGGGATCGCCCCACTCGTCGAACTCGTTGCTGGTGAGCGGGATCGACTCGTCCATCATCGTCGTGATGACGTCCACGAACGGCACCGCGGCGATGACACCGCGATAGAGCTCCGGGCGCTGCGTCGCGATGGCGCCCATCAACAGGCCGCCGGCGCTGCCGCCCATCGCGAAGACCCGGTCGCGGGCGGCGTAGCGGCGCGCGACCAGCCCTTCGGTGACGTCGATGAAGTCGAAGAAGGTGTTCTTCTTCCGCAGGAGCTTGCCGTCCTCGTACCAGGAACGACCCATCTCCTGACCCCCGCGGACATGGGCGATCGCGTAGACGAAGCCGCGATCGACCAGCGACAGGACGTCGGAGTCGAAGTAGGGATCGCTCGAGTACCCATAGGAGCCGTAGGCCTCGAGCAGGAGCGGCGCCTTGCCGTCCGCTTCGAACCCCTTGCGGTAGAGGAGCGAGACCGGCACCTGGACGCCGTCGCGGGCGGGCAGGAAGACCCGCGCCGTCACGTACCGCGAGGCATCGAAGTCGCCGAGAACCGCCTTCTGCTTGAGGAGCACGCGCTCGCCGGTAGCGACATCGAGCTCGAAGGTGGACACCGGAGTGCGCAACGAGGTCAGACCGTAGCGCAGCCTGGTCGTTGCCTGCTCGGAGTTGTCGTCCAGCCAGGCGGTCGCGTCGGGTTCGTCGGACTCGACGTAGCGCTCGGCCGAGCCGTCGAGCGGCTGGATGCGCAGGCGGCGAAGGCCCGTCGAGCGCTCGGCGATCGCGACGAAACCGGGGAAGGCTTCGAAATCGTCGATGAAGATGTCGTCCCGGTGGGCGACGAGCTCGGTCCAGGTCGAGCGGTCGGCCGTCGTCGCCCCCGGGGCGACCATCAGGCGGAAGTTCTTCGCCTGCCAGTTGGTGAGGACGATGAAGCGGTCGCCCAGATCCTCGACGGAGTACTCGTGACCGCGTTCGCGCGGCAGGAAGAGGCGAAACGGTTCGCTCGGCCGATCGGCGTCGAGGAGCCTCACCTCGGTCGAGACCGTGCTCTGCGAGAAGATCTCGATGAATCGGCCCGATTTCGACTTGGCGATCTCGGTGTAGAAGGAGTTGTCCTTTTCCTCCCAGACCACCGGGTCGTTCTGCGGGTCGCTGCCGAGCCGATGGCGGCGAACGCGAAAGCCGAGGAGCGTGACCGGGTCCTTCTCGATGTAGAACAGGGTGCGATTGTCGTTGGCCCAGACGACGTCGCCGGAGCAGTTGCCGATCTGCTCCGCCAGGCGCTCGCCGGTCGAGACGTCGCGCACGTGGAGTGTGTGCTGGCGGCGGCTGACGGTGTCCTCGGTCCAGGCCAGAAGCCGGCCGTCGGGGGTGACGTCCCAGGAGCCGAGACTGAAGTAGTCGTGCCCTGCTGCGAGCGCCGGGAGGTCGAGCAGGAGCTCTTCGGGGGCCGTCATCGTGCCTTTGCGACGGTAGAGGCGGTCGTACTCCTGGCCGGTCTCGAACCGCCGGTAGTACCAGAAGCCGTCCTTGCGGTAGGGAACGGTGTCGTCGTCGGCCTTCAGGCGCCCGACGAGCTCCTGGAAGAGCTTCGTCCGGAGCGGCCCGGTCGAGGCGAGGACCGCCTCGGTGTAGGCGTTCTCGGAAGCGAGGTAGGCGAGCACCTCGGGGTTCTGGCGGGTGTCGTCGCGCAGCCAGTAGTAGTTGTCGATGCGCTCGCGGCCATGCTCCTTGAAGGGGTGGGGCCGAATGGCGGCGCGCGGCGGCGTCGGCGCGGCTCCTGCTCCGGCACCGGGAGACCCGGGAGGTGGGAGGGGGGCGTTGGTCGCGGGCATGTCTGAAGTGGCCGAGGTGGCAACCGCTGCGATTCCGCCCAGAAGCAGCATCGCGACGAGGACCGCAGGCGGACGGACGGCGCTCGAACGCGACGGCATCGGAATCCTCCGGGAGGCACGCGACGAGCAGAAAAATGGAGCCGACGGCCGGGATTGAACCGGCGACCTACTGATTACGAATCAGTTGCTCTACCGCTGAGCTACGTCGGCCCGCTCTCGCGAGGAGTGGAATTCTATGGGAGAGAGGCGCGGGGCGTCCAATCACCGGCCGGCCCGCTCAGAACCGCGACCTCGAAGGCCCCATGGGGCGGCCTCGAGGCCCTCGCGTCGCGCTGCGGGCGACCAGGTGCGGGCGGGAATTCGGACCTTGCCGCTCGCTGTTGTCCATTCCAGCGGCGGATCGTCCGGCTGGAGCCTCGCGGCGAGTGGCGGCGACACAGAGTCGTGACCGGTCTGGTGCGGGAACGCGGATCGGGGCTGCGCGGTGCGGCTGGTATACTGGCAGGGCAGTTCTGGAGGTGGTCCCCTTTGAGCCAAGAATCGACTGTCGAGACTTCCCTGCGCAAGCTCTGCGCGACCTATGCGCGGCCACTGCGGGGGCGCGCCACCTGGCAGCTCGTGAGCACCGCGATTCCGTTCGTCCTGCTCTGGGCGTTCATGGCCCAGACGGTGCTCTGGGGTTGGAACTACGGCTGGACGCTGCTGCTCGCCCTGCCGATGTCGGGCCTGTTCATCCGACTCTTCATCATCCAGCACGACTGCGGCCACGGTTCGTTCTTCGCTTCGCGCAAGGCCGATCACATGGTCGGGGCGGCGCTCGGCGTGGTGACCCTGTTCCCTTACGGCTACTGGAAGAAGACCCACGCCATTCACCATGCGACCTCGGGAAACCTCGACCGGCGCGAGTTCGGCGACGTCCGTACCCTCACCGTGGAGGAGTACCTCAAGCTCTCGCCAGCCAAGCGGTTCGGCTACCGCCTGTATCGCAGCGCTCCGGCGCTCTTCCTGGTCGGGCCGTTCTACCAGTTCGTCCTCAAGCACCGGATCCCGTTCGACCTGCCGTTCGCCTGGAAGAAGGAGTGGGCGAGCGTGCTGTGGAACAACCTGGTGCTCGGCCTCCTGGTCTGGGGTCTCGTCGCGACGATCGGCTGGAAGACCCTGCTCCTGGTCGAGCTGCCGATCCTGCTCGTCGCCGGCGCCTTGGGAATCTGGCTGTTCTACGTCCAGCACCAGTTCGAGGACGCCTACTGGGAGCGCCAGGACGCCTGGGACGCCGACACGGCGGCGATCCAGGGGAGCTCGTTCTACGACCTGCCGCGCTTCCTGCACTGGTTCACCGGCAACATCGGCTTCCACCACATCCATCACCTGGCGAGCAAGATTCCGAACTACCGCCTGCGCGAGGCCTTCAACTCCAGTCCGGCGCTGCAGAAGGCGCCGCGGTTGTCGATCCGCGAGAGCTTCCGCTGCGCGCGGCTCAAGCTCTGGGACGAGCAGAAGCGCCGCCTGGTGGGTTTCCCGCGCCGCCGCCAGACCGTCTCGGCCTGATCGAGGGACACTTTTCCCAGTGTCGATCCCGAAGACAGGTGAACGGACCTGCTAGCTCGCTGTCCGCTCCTCGTCGGAGGTCGCGCTGCTCCGGCACTCGGGATCCAGAGTGGGCTCCTATTTGAGGCGTGGTCGCCCACTCTGGATCCCGAGCGCCCTCGCGTCGCGGTGAGACGGAGCTGAAGCCGGCACAGCCCTTTCTCTCTCTACCGTACCGACGAGGAGTGGCCGGACCCCGCAGCTGGGGACATGTAGCCGCCCCGAGCTGGAGTGTGTGGACGAACCCCTAACGCTTCAGGGCGGATACGTGTCCCCGGCGTACCGAGACG
>JAGPDF010000018.1:16793-58985 GCA_018057705.1 Thermoanaerobaculia bacterium
GGATCAGAGTGCCGCGGACGCCGGCGCGGGAATGACGTAGTGCAGGATGGCGAAGTAGTGGCAGACGCTGCCGGCCAGCACGAACAGGTGCCAGATGAAGTGGTGGTAGCGCAGGCTCTTCCAGGCGAAGAAGACCAGCCCGAGCGTGTAGCAGAGGCCGCCGGCCACGAGCAGGGTCACGCCGCCCATGGGCAGGCGCTCGACCAGCGGCTGGAAGGCGATGAGGCAGGACCAGCCCATTCCGACGTAGAGCAGCACCGAGACGATCGGCGCGCGTCCGAGGGCCACTGCCTTCCAGAGAATGCCGCCGATCGCGCCGCTCCAGACCCAGGCAAAGAGCGACCAGCCCCACGGTCCCAGCAGTGGCCCGAGGGTGAACGGCGTGTAGGTGCCGGCAATCAAGAGGTAGATCGAGGAGTGGTCGATGACGCGCAGCACCTTCTTGGCGCGCACGATCGGGATGGAATGGTAGAGCGTCGATGCCAGGTAGAGCAGGATCAGCGTGGCTCCGAAAACCCACGCTGCCGTGAGGTCCAGCGGGCTGCCGTGGAGGGCGGCGCGGGGAATCAGCACGGCGAGCCCGACGATCGCCAGCACGACGCCGATGCCGTGCGAGACGCTGTGCGCCACCTCTTCGGCAACGCTGTAGACCGGCAGCTTTGCGTCGTTCGCCATGGGTCATTCTACTCCCCCTGCCTTTCGACCCGTCTGTGTGCCCGTCTCCGGCGCCCTGGCGCGATACGATGCGCCGGTGAAGACGCCTCGAGTCCCGCCCGTGTGGGCTGCCGGCTGCATCCTCGCGTTGGTCGCGGGAGCGGGACACCTGCTCGCCGAGAGCGCCGGCGTGACCCTCTGGGCGCTCCTCGCCAAGCCGATCCCGGTGCTCCTCCTCCTCGCCTGGGTCGCGCTTGCCGGCGACTCGCCGCTCCGGTGGCCCTTGGCGGGCGGCCTCGCCCTGTCGGCAGTGGGGGATGTGCTGATCCAGCGGCCCGGCGGGTTCCTCGCCGGCCTCGCCTTCTTCCTCGCCGCCCACCTCGCTTACACGAGCGGATTCTGGCGCGCCAGCCCGAAGCTCCACACGGCGCGCGCGCTGCCGTTCCTGCTCTTCGGCAGCCTGATGGGCTACTGGATCACCCCGGGCACCGCCGGCATGGCGATTCCGGTCGGCGCCTACATTCTGACGATCAGCGCGATGATGTGGCGCGCTGCGGCGCTCAACGGCGCACCGCGGCTCGAGCCGCTCGTCGGCCGCCTGGCGACCGCCGGCGCGATTCTCTTCGCGGCGAGTGACAGCCTGATCGCGATCCATCGCTTTGTCGCGCCGATCGCGTGGTCCGACCCGCCGATCATGATCCTCTACTGGCTCGGCCAGACGGGGATCGCCGCGTCCGCGGTCGTCGCCGGCCGCGCCCCGACGGCGGGCGCCGCGCGCCCGGCGGTCGGAGGCGCGCGATGACCCGGGACGTCCCTCCGCAGAACCAGAACGAGCGCCCCGCCGACCTGCAGGCGCTGCGCGAGGCGCTCGAACGGATCGACCACCGCCTGCTGCGTCTGCTGCGCGAACGAATGGATCTGGTCGAAGGTGTCGCCGAGGCAAAGCTGGGCAGCGCCTGGCCGTTCCGGGATCCGGCCCGCGAAGACCGTCTGCTCCTGCGCTTGCGACAGAGTGCGGTGGAGGAGGGGCTCGACCCGCACGAGGTCGAGCGGCTCTATCGCGTCATTCTCGACATGTCGGTCGCCCACCAGCAGGCGTTCGTGCGCGCCCTCGAAACGACGCCGCTCCGGGTCACCTATCAGGGGGCGGAGGGCTCGTACAGCCATCTCGCGGCGCAGCGCCAGTACTCCGGGCGGCCCGGTGGCGTGCTGCTCACCGGCTGCGAGACCTTCCGGCGCGCCGCGGAGGCGGTGCTCTCGGGCGAGGCCGACCTGGCGCTCCTGCCGATCGAGAATACGACTGCCGGCAGCATCAACGAGACCTACGATCTCCTCGGCGAGGGCGGCCTCACGATTACCGGCGAGGTCATCGCCGCGATCGAGCACTGCCTGCTGGGGCTGCCCGGCTCGACGGTCGAGGAGCTCTCCGCGGCGCTCTCGCATCCGCAGGCGCTCTGGCAGTGCGAGGGGTTTTTTCGCGCCCATCCACATATCCGGGCACAGGCGGAGTTCGACACCGCGGGCGCGGCGCGCAAGGTGAAGGAGTCGGGGGACCGGGCGCTCGCGGCCATAGCGAGTTTCGCGGCGGCTTCGACCTATGGACTCGAAGTGCTCGTGCGCGGCATCCAGACCCAGGCCGGAAACGCCACCCGCTTCGTCGAGATGGGGCTGCACGCCGTGCCGGTGGCGGAGACGGCGCGGGTGAAGAGCTCGCTGCTGCTGGTTCTCTCCGATCGGCCCGGAGCCCTGGGCGAGGTCCTGCAGGAGCTCGCACGCCGGGGTCTCAATCTCACCAAGCTCGAATCCCGCCCGATTCCAGGCAACCCGTGGTCGTACCGTTTCTACCTCGACGTCGACGGCCACGCCTCAGCGACCGTCTTCCAGGAGGCACTGGCGGCGCTTGGCGCCCTGACGACCGATCTTCGCCTCCTCGGCACCTATCCGGCCGCCGGGTGAGCCAGAAAGCGGATTCCCAGTCATGAAACCGACCGAGCTCCTGGCCCGCGCCCCCACCGGCGACGGGGACGAGATGACCCTGACCCGGCGCGACGGCGCCTACTACCTGAATCTGAAATCGAGCGGCGAGCTGATGACCAGCCGGGCCCACGGCTCGGAGAAGGCGCTCGCCACGCTCGCCATTGCCGCGATGCCGAAGACCCCCCGTCCCCGCGTCCTGGTCGGTGGCCTGGGCTTCGGCTACACGCTGCGCGCAGCGCTCGACGCGCTGCCGCCTGACGCCGAGGTGGTGGTCGCGGAGCTCTTCGACCTGGTGCTCACCGCGAACCGCGGCGAGGTCGGCGAGCTCGCCGGCCGGCCGCTCGACGACCCGCGGGTCTCGGTGCGCATGGGCGACGTCCGCGACGCGCTCGGCGACGCGACCTTCGAGGCCATCCTGCTCGATGTCGACAACGGCCCCGAGGCGTTCACGCTGGCCGCCAATTCGCGGCTCTACTCCGGGAAAGGACTGGCCCGGCTGGCGCGAAGTCTCGTTCCGCGCGGCATTCTCGGCATCTGGTCGAATGCGGAAGGTCCCCCGAGCGAACCGGTCCTGCGCCGGTTCGAAACCTCCGGCTTCTTCACCCCGTGGGTAGAGCGGACGCGTTCCCGCGAGCGCGGTCGCGGCGCCCATCACACCATCGTCCTCGCACGGCGCCTGCCGCCGGAGCGGGCGGAGGCCTCTGCGGACTAAGCCGAAACGGCGGCTGCTTCGGGGTGGACCTCTTCGAGGGCCACTGTCACCAGCTTCGACACGCCGCGCTCTTCCATGGTTACGCCGTAGAGCGTGCTCGCGACCTCCATGGTGAGCTTGTTGTGGGTGATGACGATGCACTGCGTCTCCTTGGCGAGCTCGCGCAGCATGCCGACGAATCGCAGCGTGTTGATGTCGTCGAGCGGTGCGTCGACCTCGTCGAGGATGCAGAACGGCGAAGGCTTGGTGCGGAAGAGCGCGAAGAGCAGCGCAATCGCAGTCAGCGCTTTCTCGCCGCCGGAGAGCAGCATCAGGTTCTGCAAGCGCTTGCCGGGCGGTCGCGCCACGATCTCGATGCCGCTCTCCATGAGGTCTTCTTCGTCGAGCAGGCGCATCTCGGCTTCGCCGCCGCGGAACAGATCGACGAAGGTCTTCGAGAACTGGGCGTTCACCTGGGCGAACGCCTCCTTGAAGCGCTCGCTCGAGGTCTGGTTGATCTCCTTGATGGTGTGACGCAGCGACTCGACCGAGGCGGCGACGTCGGCGCGCTGCACCGAGAGGAACTTGTGGCGCTCCTCCTCGCCGCTGTACTCGTCGGCGGCAAGGACGTTCACCGGGCCGATGGCCTCGATCTGCTCCTTGATCCGCGCCAGATCGACCTCCATCTCGGCGAGGTTCGGCGGCAGCTCGCCCGGAATCTCGGGCAACGGCTCGCCGAAATGCTCGGCATGCTCGGCGCCAAGATGGGTGGCGTCGTGCTCGAGGCCGACCAGGGCGATGCGGAGATTCTCCACCTCGCCGCGGGCCTGGTCATGCTCGCGGCGAACGGCGGCGAGCGCTTCCTGGCGCGCCCGCGCGCCCTGGCGCTCGCCGTCGAGGCTCTCGCCATCGCGCCGCAGCAGCTCCTCGCCGCCAGCGCGCAGGTCGAGCGCTTCCTGGAGCTCGCGCTCCGCCTGCTGCATGGCGGCCTCGAGCTCGCTCTTCCTCGCCGCGAGCGTGGCGGACTCTTTCATCCACTCCTCGATCTGGCGCTCCGCGGCGGCGATCTCGCGCGCCAGCCGGGAGCTCTCGCGGTCCATCGACTGCAGCCGCTCGGTGAGCACGTCGAGCTGTCCGCGCCGGCCGGCACCGAGGGCGCGCTGGGTCTCGCGCTCCTTGCGAGCCGCTTCGACCTCCTTCTGGAGCTCGTCGAACTGGAGCTCCTGGGCGGCGTGTCGCGCCTCGAGACCCTCGAGGTCACCGCCGAGGCCGAGCTGAACCTCGCCGAGGCGGGCGAGCTCGGAGGCGAGGCGCGCCTGCTCGCGCTGCAGCCCCTCTTCGGCTTCGGTCAGGCGCTGATGCCGCCCGGCGAGGTCGTCGCGGCGGGAGCGCACGCCGGCCTGCTCCTGCTTGAGCGCACCGGCCGCCTCCTGCGCGCGGTGGATGGTCTCGGCGACGGCGGCTCGCGCCGCGACGAGCTCCTGAATCTCGCTCTGGGCGGCGAGGATGCGCTCCTCGAGCCCCGGCAGGAGGTCGGCGAGATCGGTCAGCTCGCTGGCGCGGGCAAGGAACCCGGGCTGCTGCTCGTCGCTCTGGAGGTGGATCAGGCCGCCCTGCATCCAGAGCCGGTCGCGGGTCAGGAACGAGACCCCCGGGTGACGGCGGGCGAGCCGCTCGGCGTCCTCCGGAGTGGCGACGAGGTAGGCCGGCGGGAGAGCCTGGGCGACCTCCGGTTCGAGGCCGAGGGCGTCGCCGAGCGACGCGACGATCGCCGGATCGTCCGGCCACGGCCAGGCCCCGCCACCGGCGATGGCCTCACCATCCTCGGCGGAGAGCGGGGTGAGGAGCGTCCCCGAGGCATGGGCGCTGTCGGCGAGCAGGGTCGCGACCTCGCGCGCCGGCAGCTCACCCGAGAGCACGACCGCGTCGATCAGGTCGCCGAGGTAGAGGTCGAGGCTGCGCTCCCAGCCGCGCATTACGTGAATGCGGGTGCCGAGCGTCGCGGGCTCGGAGATGCCGAGCGCCGCGAGATGTTCGGCGAGCGCCCGGCCTTTCTCCCGATCGCCTTCGGCGAGCTCGGCAAGGAAGCGCTGGCGCTCCGTTCGTCCGGTGCGTTCGTGTTCGAGCGTGCGCAGGACGTCGGCGGCGGTGGCCTCCCGGGCCAGGAGCTCGGCGAGAGTTTCGCGCGCCGCCGTGAGCTCGAGGTGGCGCTCTCCCAGCAGGGCCTCGATTTCGGCCAGACGGGCGTTGGCCGTGGCCAGGCCGCGGCTCGCCTCGGTGATCTCCTGCGAGCGCAGCGCGAGCTCGTCGAAGAGATGGCGCTGGCGGAAGCTGCTCTTTTCCGACTCGATCTGCTCGCGATGGATCCGGTTGCGCAGCGCCGTGAGCTCGCCCAGCGAGGCGAGGAGCTCCTGGCGCGCCGCCTCGAGGCGCGCTTCGGCGGCCGCCGCGACCGATTCGACCTCGCGCAGCCGGGCGCCGTCCGCCTGGACGAGGGCCGCCGCCTGATCGTGCTCGACGATCAACCGGGCGCGACTGGCGGTGAGCTCGCCGACCGTGCGGCCGTGGGCTTCGAGATCCTCCCGCCGCTTGCCGGAAACCGCCTGTCCGGCGGCGACCCGGGCGTCGATCTCGGCGATCGTCCGCCGGGTGCCGGAGAGGAACTGCTGGCGCCCTGCGATGGTCGCGCCGAGCTCGGCCTGGCGGCGCGACTTGTCGGAGAGCTCCGTGGCGAGCCGGTCGATCTTCTCGCGCAACTCGGCGAGCTCGGCCTCCTGGCGGTGGATGTTGGCGGCGAGGTCGGTCTCCCTCGTCTGTGACTCGCCGAGGGCGATGCGGCGCTCCGCGAGCTCGCTCGCGAGGCGCGACCAGCGCCCGCCGAGGACCGCACGGTGGAGCGTCTTCCACTCCGCCTGGCGCTCCTGGAATCGGCGCGCGGCCCCTGCCTGGCGCTTGAGCGAGCGCAGGTTGCGCTCGATCTCGCTCACGATGTCGTCGAGTCGCAGGAGGTTCGCCGTCGCCTCTTCGAGCTTCAGCTCGGCGATCTTCTTGCGCGCCTTGTAGCGGGTGATCCCGGCCGCCTCTTCGATCAGCTTGCGGCGCTCCTGGGGCTTCCCCGAGAGGATGAGGCCGATCTTCCCCTGCTCGATGACCGAGTAGGCTCGGATGCCCAGTCCGGTGTCCATCAGCAGGTCCTTGATCTCCTTGAGGCGGACCGTCTTGCCGTTCAGGCGATACTGCGACTCACCCGTGCGGAAGACGCGGCGGGAGATCGTCACCCTCCCGTCCTCCCCCAGGGCGCCGCCGGCGAAGCTCGCGTCGGCCAGGAAAGAGAGCGTGACTTCGCCCATGCCGAGAGGCTTCCTCTTCTCGGAGCCATTGAAAATGACGTCTTCCATGGTGTCGCCGCGCATCGATTTGGCGCTCTGCTCGCCGAGAACCCAGGTGATGGCGTCCGAGAGATTCGACTTCCCGCAGCCGTTCGGACCGACGATGCCGGTGATCCCGCCCGCGAACAGGACGTGCACGGGGTCGACGAAGGACTTGAAACCAGAGACATCGAGGCGTTCGAGCTTGAGCATTCCAGATTCCCCAGGGAAGGGAGCGAACCTAGCAGAGCCAGCGGCAGTTCCACAACCTGTGGGGGTATCCTATGGCAAGCGCAGCTAGATATGGGTGGAACCCGCCTCCCCGGGCCGGTCGGATCGGCTGGAGGCCGCCTCTCTGAGATGCCGGATCCAGGCGATCGCTCCGGAACCCGCCAGCAGGAGGCCGAAGATGCAGACGATGGTCGGTCCGGTGGGCAGGTCCATGCTTTCCCATTGCGTCGAGAGCAGGAGGCCGGAGAGGCCGGCGGCGAGCGCCACCCCCCAGCCGATCGCCAGGCGCGTCGCGATCCGCGAGGAGA
Organism: Thermoanaerobaculia bacterium; assembly: GCA_018057705.1. Taxonomy (NCBI): domain Bacteria; kingdom Pseudomonadati; phylum Acidobacteriota; class Thermoanaerobaculia; species Thermoanaerobaculia bacterium. The sequence continues at coordinate 24,023 of JAGPDF010000018.1, forward strand.
GCAGCGCGCCGCAGACCGCCGGCACGATGAGATACGAGAACACAAGATAGACGCCGGCGAGACGGACGAAGCTGGTGACGACCAACCCGAAAGTGGCGTAGAAGAGGAAGTCCCAGAGTCGCACGCTCATTCCCTGGCGCTCCGCCTCGAGCTCGTCGAAGGACACCAGGTGGAATTTGCGGCGCAGAGCGAAGTGGAAAGCGCCGACTGCCGCGAAGAGAACGAGGGTGCTGAGCACCGCCTCGCGCGAGACCAGCAGGAGATTGCCGACCAGGAGGTTCTTGATCTCCTCGTCTCCTGCGGCCGTCCGCGAGAGCACCAGGGTCGAGGCCGCTGCCGCGACGATGTAGAGGACGCCGATGATCGCCTCCTGCGGCACCCGGGCATGGCGGAAGCGGGTGAGCGAGAAGAGCGCCGCGCCGGCCAGGGTGAAGGCCGTTGCCAACACATGGGGAAGATGCCCGTGGTCGGGATCGGCGCCGAAGAGGATCGCCGTCGCGATGCCGAGCGCCGCGATCTGCGCCAGCGCGAGATCGACGAAGATGATCCCCCGGCCGACGACGTGGAGTCCGAAATAGACGAGGAGCGCGGGCAGCAGGATCAGGGCGACGAGTGGCCAGAACCAGAGTGTCAGAAGGTCCATGGCTGGGTCCTCAAGGCTGCTTCGCCAGCGCCTGCGCGATGCGTTTCACGTTGGTGTCGATCAGTTCGACGTAGGTCTCCGTCCCCGGGATGCCGCCGGGAAACTGGCAGACCTCGACCACCTGCGCGCCGTTGTGTGCCGCGACCGACTCGGCAGTCTTGCGCGGCTGGTAGGGCTCGAGCAGCAGCACGCGGATGTTCTGCGCCTGCATTTTCGCTATGACCTGGGCCAGGTGGGGAGGCGAGGGCGGGATGCCGGGCTTGGGTTCGAGAAAGGTACTCGCATCGAGTCCGAACCGGTGGCTGAAGTAGCGCCAGGTCGGGTGATAGGTGACGATGGGGCGCCCCTTGAACGGCGCCAGGATCTCCGTCCATTCGCGGATCTTGGCGTCGAGCGCGGCGGTCGAGGTCGCGAGGTTCGTCTGGAAGCTCTGCGCGCCGGCCGCATCCAGTGCCGTGAAGACCCGCGCCAGGTGCGCGGCGACGACCTTGGCGTTCTCCGGGTCGAGCATGAAATGAGGATTGCCGGCGAGGTGGGTGTCGCCCTGCGAGCGGTCCGCCGACTGCGGAATGTCGAGGAGCTTTATGCCCTGCGAAGCCACGACGCGGCCCGGCGCGCCGGCGAGGATGCGCGGATTGCGCGCCCCGTCGAGCAGGGGAGCGAGCCATCCGATCTCGAGCTCGGCGCCGCCTTCGATCAGCACGTCGGCGCGATGCATCGCCACGATCTGACTCGGCCGGGCGTCGACGAAATGCGGGTCTTCGGTCGGTTTGGCGATCGTGGTGACAGTCACCCGGGCGCCGCCGATCTCTTTCGCGAGCGCGCCGTACTCGGAGGTCGTGGCGACGACCTTGAGCTCGGCAAGGCCTGCGGCGGGCGTGAGGAGCGTGGCCGCCAGGCAGACGGCGCTGGCGAAGAGCGGGTTTCTCGTGCCGATGTTCATGGTAGCCCTCATGCTCAGAACTTGTGCGCGGCGTGGGCGCCGAGCAGGAACTCGAGCTGCAGCCAGAGCGAATGTTCGTCGCGCTCGAGCGCGTCGCCCTGGTCGAAGTTGTACTGCAGACGGAGCTTCGAGTACTCGGTCGGGAACCAGGTCCAGACCGGCGAGAGGCGCAGGCGGCTCTCGAGCGCCGGATCGCCGGGATCTCCGGTATCGCCGCCCACCCGGTCGAGGCGCAGACCGACCACCTGGCCGGGCCGGTAGCCCCAGTTGGCCTGCAGATAGCCGCCCCAGTCCTCGAAGTCGGTAGCCGCGAGGCCGGAATCGGGTGCGGCATCGGCCGCGAGATCGCGGTACATCAGCTCGCCCTGGACCTTGAAGAACGGAAAGCCCTTGAACGCCGTCGGCGACTTCCACTTCCAGAAGCCGTCGATACCGTAGATGCTCGTCTTTCCCGACTCGCCGGTTCCGTTCGGCCCCAGCGCCGCGGAGGCGCCAAGGAGAAGGGTCTGGGTGTCGGTGAGATCGAACGAGGCGGTGTAGCGCGGCGCGAAGAGCAGGTCGCCCGCCGAGGTGACCTCGCGAAGGACGACCTCTCTCCCGAAGAGGGTCTCGCCGGGCACGCTGCGGAAGCTGGTCAGGGTCTCACCCTGGCTGTTCTGGATGCCGAGGAACGCTTCGGAGTAGAAAGCGGTCGGCAGCAGCCAGGAGACCCGTGCGCCCACCGATCGCAGGCCGTCGCCGCCGAAGAAGCGGCCGTTGACCAGGGGCTGGTCGACGAAGTCCCAGCTGTGCGGATGGCTCGTGTTGAGCCGCCCGAACTCGGTGAAGAACTGACCCGCCTTGAGCTGAAGCCCACCGGGCAGGGCCGTGGTCGTCGCGTAGACCTCTTCGAGCTCGACGACTGTCTCGCCCTCGGGGGAGATCTGCAGGATCACGTTCGCCTGGCCTCGGAAGTACGGATCGACCGCACCCTCGAGGACCATCTCGACGTTCTGCACGGTGAAGCCGCGCTGGACCGGGTCGTGGCCACCCGTCTGGAGCGCCTCGACGTCGCTCGCCGTGGAGGCGCCGGCGGCGAAGATGCCGTCCAGCGAGAGGTTGAGGTAGTTCTTGCCGGCGGCGCCCGAGAGGAGCGTCAACGGCGCGGGAACCGGCGTCGACTCCGCTGCGCCGCCGCCGGTAGCCACTCCGGCGATCGCTTCGGCCGGCGCTGGGGAGGGCTTTGCCGTCCCCGAGGCCTCGAATGGGAGGGGAGGGGCGAGAGTGGCGAGGCGGGCTTCGAGATCGGCCATGCGCCGCTCGTAGTCGGATCGCAGCGCAGCGATCTCCCGGCGGAGCTCGGTGACGGCGTCGTCGCTCGCGGTGGCCGTCGCGGGTGCCGGGGCCGCTGCGATCGATGGGTTGGCGGCCGGTGCTTCTCCCGGGGCCGCGCCGGGCATCGACTGCGCGACGGCGCCTGCGACGACGGCCGCGGGCGCCAGGGCGGCGAGGATCGCCGCCAGAATGGACTTTCTTGCGTGCATTGGAGACTCCTCTGCGCGTGCCCAGGGGGCTCCGCGCGGTTGAACGGTTGAGTTCCATGGCGCCGGCGCGACGCGCCGGAGCGGGGGAGCTGAGAACCGTTCAGGCGGCCGGAGGGCCGCGGGGCGAGGCGGAGGAGGGAAGGCTGTGCGGCGGCGGAGCGATGGTGGGCGAGGCCTCGGACGGGCGGTCTCCCGCCGGGCCGATCTGTCCTGCCGGATCCGGATGCACGCCGCGGGACTGCGCCTGCAGCGCGCAGGTGGCGCAGGCGGGTTCGCGCAACTCGTCGGAGTGGTCGAAATGGTGCGGGATTCCGGGGTGACTGGCCGCCTGGTCGACGATCTCGCCGGCCTCGATGTCCCGATGGTGATTCGCCAGATTGTGGAGCTCGAGCGCGCCGCTCGAGGCGAGCAGCGCGCACAGGAGGACGAGAGCCTGTCGGAGGCCTGCGGCGATGGACCTGCTGGCGCGTCCCGTCATCGGTTCAGGTGCGGCGCAGATGGTGCTGAAAGTCCTGGAAGTAGAAGCCCGTCCAGAGGATGAACGGCAGCGCGAGCTTGATCGGCAGGTCGAGCAGATGCTTTCCGAAACCCCAGAGATTCTGGGCGAAGGCGCCGTAGTGCTCATTGCTCCAGGCGCCGAGCTGGGTCGAGTAGACGAACTTCACGTAGAAGAAGAGTACCAGTATGTGAAAGCAGACGGAGACGAGCAGTGCCCAGCCGAGGTTCTCGAACCGCCGCCGCTTCTCGACCGCCGGGACAGCGAGGAAGAGCGCGACGGTGAGGATGAGGTTGAAGTGCAGGTCGGTGAGGCGGAACTTGTAGACGAAGGCCTGCTTGCCCGACATGTCGCTGCGGGTGACGAGGACCTGGTGGGTCTCCTGAATGTAGAGGCGGGTGACGCCGGGAAACTCGGTCAGACGCGCGAGCTGCTCCCCGGCCACGGAGAGGAATCGGTTGTAGAACGGGGTGAGCAGCAGCCAGACCACCGCCGCCGGGAGAATCCAGAACAGGAGACTCCGCACGAGACGGCCCGTCCAGGATGGGCTCCGGTCTCCGCTGCTGGTGGGGCCAGGCATGGTCGGATTCTCTTGAGGGCTGTCGAGGAGGAGAGGGGGCCCGCCGGGTTAGGCCGACGGCGCATCGCTCGCGGCCGCGGGGTCGCCAGGGTGCAGCTCCGCGAAGCGATTCGCCCACAGTATCCAGAGCAGCACCCCGGAGAGGATGACGACGGTCTGCCAGATCACCGTGTGGGAGCTGTCGAAGAGCCGCGGAAAATAGACTCCGGTGAGAAACAGTGCGACCACCCGGACGAGGTTCACCAGCTGGATCGCGACGAAGCCCAGAACCACGCCCAGAAGGCGCGATCGCCAGCTCGCCGGAAAGGCGAGCACGGCGGCGAAGTAGATCAACATCGCCTCGACGCCGTTGCAGCCGTTGCGGATGTTGACCGCGAACCGGTCGTTGCGAATGATCGTGCCGCTCATCGTGGTCTGCTGACCCAGCAGGTTGAGGGTCGCTCCACCGGCCCGGGCGATCGCGCCGGTGAACGGCTCGATGACGCGGTCGTTGACCGGATTCCAGGAGATCAGGGTGAAAGTCGTCCCGAGAATCAGCACGAAGAGGATCAGGAAGCCGAGCTCCCGCCGATAGCGGCTCCAGGCGGAGGCTGCTGGCGGGGGCTTTTGGGGAGCGCGCATGCAGGGGTCGCCCCCGGAAGCGAGGGGTAGCCAGCCTATGACGCGGCGCGTCGACTGTCCAGGTTTGCAGGAGACGCCGAAACGCTGACGGTTCGCCGTGGTTCGATTGACAACCCCGGCGAGCGGGCCATACCATCAGGCCCGGCCCCCCCGGTATCCGATCCTTGTCCCTCGTCACCAAAGCGACCATACTCGACGCCACCGAGATGCGTCGCATCGTCCGTCGAATGGCGGGCGAGCTCATCGAGTCCGAAGGCGACCTCGACAATCTGATGCTCGTCGGGATTCGGACCCGGGGCGTGCCGCTCGCTGACCAGCTGGCGGCGGACATCTTCCAGCTCGAAGGCAAGCGCGTGGCGATCGGCACCCTCGACATCACGCTCTACCGCGACGATCTGTCGCTGGTCGCTCCGAAACCGGTGGTGCGGGAGAGCCATTTCCCCGTGCCGATCGCGGACCGCACGCTCGTTCTGTGCGACGACGTGCTCTACACCGGCCGAACCGTGCGCGCGGCGCTCGACGCGCTGCTCGACTACGGACGGCCCAAGGCGGTCCGCCTCGCGGTGCTGATCGACCGCGGCTGGCGGGAGTTCCCGATCCATGCCGACGTCGTCGGGCGCAAGGTCCCGACCTCCGCGACCGAAGTGATCAAGGTCAGCTTCGAGGCCACCGACGCGGAGTCGAAGGTGCAGATTCTGGACCGCAAGCCGGGCTCATGACGGTGCCCGTCGATCGGCCCGGCGATCAGGCGAGCGGTCGGCCGGCCGAGCGGCCCTCCGACCGTTCCGCGCCTGCCGAGTCGATAGCCTGGCGACGCAAGGATCTGCTCGGTATCGCCGAGCTCTCGGTCGAAGAGATCGAGCTCATCCTGTCGACCGCCGAGTCGTTCGCCGAGGTCGCCCGCCGGCCGGTGAAGAAGGTCCCGACGCTGCGCGGCAAGACGGTGGTGAATCTCTTCTTCGAGCCTTCGACCCGCACCCGCGTCTCCTTCGAGATCGCCGCCCAGCGGCTCTCGGCGGACGTGGTCAACTTCAGCACCGCCGGTTCGTCGCAGTCGAAGGGGGAGACCCTGCGCGACACGACGCACAACATCGCCTCGATGTTCCCCGATTTCGTCGTCGTACGCCACGCCCACCATGGCGTGCCGGCGATGCTCGCCCGCGAGCTCGCCTGCGGGGTCGTGAACGCCGGCGACGGTTCGCACGAGCATCCCACCCAGGCTCTGCTCGACGCCCTGACGATCCGGCGGCGCAAGGGACGGATCGCCGGCCTGACGGTGGCGCTGGTGGGGGACATCGCCCACAGCCGGGTGGCGCGGTCGAACATCCACCTCCTGACCCGCCTCGGGGCGCATGTCCGGGTGGCGGGCCCGCGCACCATGCTCCCGGCGGCGATCGCTTCGATGGGCGTCGAGGTCTGCTACACGATCGAAGAGGCGGTCGCCGGCGCCGACGCGATCGTGATGCTCCGCCTGCAGCTCGAACGCCAGAGGAGCGTCCTCTTTCCGAGCCTCGGCGAATACGCGGCGCTCTTCGGGCTCAATCCGGCGCGCCTGGCGCTCGCGAACCCGGAGGCGATCGTGCTGCACCCTGGCCCGATGAACCGTGGCGTCGAGATCACCAGCGAAGTGGCTGACGGACCGCACTCGGCGATCCTGGAGCAGGTCGGCCAGGGGGTCGCGGTGCGGATGGCGGTGCTCTACCTCCTCGCTGGTGCGCAGAGGCCCACAGCATGAAGTCCGGCGGTGTGAGGCCCGTCCTGCTCACCGGTGGGCGGCTGATCGACCCCGCGCAGGGGATCGACGGCGCGCTCGACCTGTTGCTCACGGACGGTGTCGTGGGTGCCATCGGCGCTCCGGGAAGCCTCCTCGAGCGCGCGGCTGGGGCCGCCGGCGCGCGCGCCGGCGAAGCGCTCGAAGTGATCGAGCTCGCGGGAAAGGTCGTCTGTCCCGGACTGATCGACATCCATGTCCATTTCCGGGAGCCTGGTCAGGAGTCCAAGGAGACCGTCGCCACCGGCGCTGCTGCCGCCGTCGCGGGCGGCTTCGCCCGGGTCGCCTGCATGGCGAACACCCTGCCGGCCAACGACAGCGGCTGGGTGACCGGGCTCATCGTCCGTGCCGCCGAGCTCGCGGCGCTCGCCCGTGTGCATCCGATCGGCGCCATCAGCAAGGGCCTCGAGGGCAAGGAGCTCGCGCCGATGGGCGCCATGGTCGCGGCGGGTGCGGTCGCGGTCTCGGACGACGGCCGTCCGGTCTCGAACGCAGAGCTCATGCGCCGGGCGCTCGAGTATTCACGGCATTTCGGGATTCCGGTGATCCAGCACGCTCAGGACATGGATCTGACCGGCGACGGCGTGATGCACGAAGGGGTGTGGTCGGCGCGCTCCGGAATGCCCGGCATTCCGGGGCTGGCCGAAGACGTGATGGTGGCGCGCGATCTCCTGCTGGTCGAGGAGACGGGTGGCCGCTACCATCTGGCGCACATGTCCACCGCTCGCGCCGCCGGACTGGTGCGCGAAGCGAAGCGCCGCGGCCTGCCGGTCACCTGCGAGGTGACGCCGCATCACCTACTGCTCACCGACCAGTCCGTGGTCGAGGCCGGGTTCGACGCTCAGTTCAAGATGAATCCGCCACTGCGCGCCGATCGCGACCGCGAGGCCCTGCTGGCCGCGATCGCCGATGGCACCGTGGACGCCATCGCGAGCGACCACGCGCCCCACACCTCGGACGAGAAGTGTTTCGAATTCGAGCTGGCGCCGTTCGGAATTCTCGGCCTCGAGACGACTCTGTCGGTCTGCCTCGAGCACCTGGTGCGGCCAGGGCATCTGGCGCTCGGCAAGCTCGTCGAGCTGCTCACCAGCGGACCGGCGCGTGTCCTCGGCCTGCCGGGGGGGACGCTCGCTCCCGGGTCGCCGGCGGACGTGACGGTCATCGATCTCGAGCGCAAGTCGACCATCGAGCCGCGGAGCTTCCGCAGCAAGTCGCGCAACACGCCGTTCGGCGGCTGGCCGGTCACCGGCGGCGCCGTGATGACGATCGTCGGCGGCAGAGTCGTCTTTCGGGTGGCGCCGTGAACCACCGCGAGCTGCTCGAAGGCGCCCTGGCGGCCGCGGAGCTCGGTGCCGACGTACTCAAGCGCCACTTCCGCAGCGGGGGTCTCGAGGTGCACTCGAAGGCCCTGAACGACTTCGTGACCCAGGCCGACCACGAGAGCGAGGCCGCGGTGGTGGCGGAGCTCCTGGGCCGTTTTCCGGATCACCGGATTCTCGCCGAAGAGGGGAGTCTGAACGCTGCGGCTTCGGCCGGCGCCACCGGCGCCAGTGACTACGAGTGGATCATCGATCCGCTCGACGGAACGACGAACTTCCTGCAGGGACTCCCCATCTGGGCGGTGTCGATCGCTTGCCGGCGCGGCGACGAGATTCTGGCCGGTGTGGTGCTCGATCCCCAGGGCGGTAACTGCTTCACCGCCGTGCGCGGCGGGGGGGCGTTCTGGAACGGGAGGCGCATGCGGGTTTCGGACCGTCCGGCGCTCTCCGGCGCGTTTCTGGCGACCGGCTATCCGTTCCGCGCCAAGGCGGCGCTCGATCTCTACCTCGGCCTCTTTCGCGGCGTCTTCACCGAAGCGCGGGCGATCCGCCGCTGCGGCTCGGCGGCGCTCGACCTGGCCTATGTCGCCGCCGGCGTCTACGACGGCTTTTTCGAGTTCCGCCTCGCGCCCTGGGACATCGCCGCCGGCGCCTTGCTGATCGAGCAGGCGGGCGGCGTGCTCTCCGACCTCGACGGCGGCGCGGACTTCCTGCGCTCGGGCAACGTCCTCGCCGGAAATCCGGGGGTCCACGCCGGCCTGCTGGCGATCGCGAAGGGCCACGCTTCGGAGGCGGAGCTCGACCGCCTCGTGCCTTGAGCCTGCGCGACTCCGCAGAAATCCATCTGCATCCGCGCAATGCGCGGGGACGGATCCGGACAGTTCGTTTCAGCCCCCGGGGGAAGCGTTTCGGGCTCGCCCTCCTCGTCGCCTATCTGCTCTTCCTCGCCGGTGGACTCTTCCTCGCGCCGCGCACGATCTCGAACCAACTGCTGCAGCGCGACTACCGGGTGCGCGTCGTGCGCCGCCAGCAGCTCGGCGAGCGTCTGCAGGCGCTGGTGGAGCGATTCGCCGAGCTCGGGCGCCAGGGGCGCGCGCTGCGCTCCCGGGTCGAACGCATCGAACGCGTCTACGGGCTTCCCGAGCGGCCGGAGGGCGATCTGGAGAGGCTCCCGTCGGGGCCGGCCGAGCTGCCCGCGACCATCTTCGGCAGCGTGCTCGCGCAGGGCAACCGCCTCGAAGCCGCTCTGCGCTCCGACCTCGACCGTGCCGATCGCGCTCTTTCGGACCTCGAAGCGTTCGAGCGCGAGCGGCGGCAGTGGGTCGACCAGGTCCCGGCGCGCTCTCCCCTGCGCGGCGAGGACGTCGTGTTGACGAGCGCCTTCGGCAGCCGGCGCAGCCCCTATACCCGGGCCATGGAGTTTCACTCGGGCATCGATCTCGCCGCGCCCGCCGGCACGCCGATCCTCGCACCGGTCGCCGGCGTGGTGGTCTGGGCTGGAGCCGTCGAGGCCGATCGCCGGAACGACTGGTGGCGGCTCGGTCAGACGGTCGTGATCGCGAGCGGCGACGCTTTCCGCACCATCTTCGGACACTGCGAGCAGATCCTCGTCCGGCGCGGTGAGCGCGTGTCGGCGGGTGAGCCGATCGCCACCGTCGGCGAGACGGGTTGGACGACGGCGCCGCATCTGCACTACGAGATCCGGCGCCGGACCGCGAGCGGCTGGACCGCCGTCGATCCCCGCGACTATCTGCTCGACCGTCCGCTCGAGGAGTCGGACCGCCCGCCCTCGGCGCGCGGCGCGAACGCCATGGAGGCCCAGCCCCTGCCGCCCCAGTTCCTGCGCTGAGGTAGGAGATCGGTCAGACCGCCCACCGCGTCCTTCGGTCGTGCCCTCAGGAGTCTTCGGCGTCCCAGTGGAAACGGTGCATCAACCGGTGGAGGATCGGAGCGAAGACGATACCGGCCACGATGAGCACAGCGAGGCCGGAGTAGAGAGCATAGAGGCCGGCGAAGATCTTTCCTCCGGCGGTCTGCGGCAGGTTCACCGGGCCCATTCCGCCGAGGATCATCGCTGCGTTCAGGAATGCGTCGACCCATCCGAGCTGCTCGAACCAGGCGTAGCCCGCCATACCGAGGCCGAGGGATCCGCCAATGAAGCCGATGGCGGCCAGAAAGTGGCGCAGCAGGCGGAGGCGATACGCCGGCCTGGGAAGGAGCGGACGATCCCTGTGCTCGTACAAGCGCCCTCCTCGCAGCCCAGCCTGCGGGCTCCCCTCCGGTCGGCTTCCGCGAACACCGAGTGTAATGGAGATCGCGGGGCTTTTGCGACGGCAAAGTCCTCTACAATCCCGGTATGGCCGCAGTCCATACCGGAGAACGGACTCCGTCGGCAGCGCCGCCATCCTTGCCGGTCACTTTCTACCTCGCGGACGAGCCGGATGTCGCCGGGATCTCGCGCCTGGATCCCGACGTCGACCTGGACGCTTTCCGTCCGGGGGAGCTCTCCTGGGTGGCGCAAACCTACCTTCGCCTGCGGAACGCGGGCTTCCCGGTCGCGCTGCAGTCGACGCCGCCGGAGCGTGGTCTGGTCGTCTTTCACGCCAAGCACAAACACGCCCTGGCCCGGCAGGCGAGCGGCCGGCGCGGCCTGATCTTCGTCGCGATTCGGGCCGACAACAGCTCGCCGCTCCTCGCCGACTTCGAGGTCCTGCAGTCGGGCCGTTTCGCCGACGACCGCAACCGCTTCTGGATTCCGTTCTGGCCGCAGCCCGGGCTGGTGCCTCGCGATCCTGCGCGCGGAACGACACTCCAGCGCGTCGCCTACATGGGGCGGATCGAGAACCTCCACCCGGAGTTTCGCGGGGAGGGCTGGCGCCAGGCGCTCGCGGCCCTCGGCCTGGAGTGGGTCCTGCGCGAAGTCCGGTTCGCGAAGGGTGCAGGCGCGCGCCCGGGCGGGTCGAGTCGCAACGGCAAGAGCAGTTGCGAGGAGACGCGCATCGACTGGGAGGACTACCGCACGCTGGACGCCGTGATCGCGGTGCGCCCGTTCGAGCCTCACCTGTACTTCGCCAAGCCGGCGAGCAAGCTGATCAACGCCTGGCGTGCAGGAGTCCCCGCGCTGGTCGGTCCGGAGTTCGCCAGTCGCGAGATCCGTCGCACCGACGACGACTTTCTCGAGGTCGCCGACGCGGGCGCGGCGCTCGCGGCGCTGCGGCGACTGCGCGACGATCCGGAGCTCTACTCGCGGATCGTCGCCGCGGGCCATCGGCGCGCTCCCGAGTTCTCCTTCGCCGCGCTCACCGCGCAGTGGGCCCGACTGCTCTTCGAGACCCTGCCGCAGCGCGTCGCCGTAGGCGGACTGCCGTGGAGCCATCGTCTCCCGCTGTCTTTGCGGATTCCGCTGCGCCGGGCCGTGCGTCTGCTCCGGGCCGCGAGGAAGCGCTGAGCCGGCTGCGCCTTCGCCCGCTGCTGGCGTGGGTAATCATCCCGCTCGGAGGACTGGTTCTGGCCGCGCTCGCTGCGCCCTTCATCTACTCCGCCCTGCTGGAGCTCCTGCCGAAGGCGGACGTTCCCTTCTCGCGGGTCTACAACCGGGCTGCGATGCTGATCGCGGCGCTGCTGCTCCTGCTGCTCCGCGATCCGCTCGGCTGGCGTGGGCTGCCGGGGCTCCTCGTCGCGCGATCTGGCAGTGGAGCGGTCTGCCAGATCGTCGCTGGATTCCTCGCGGCGCTCCTGGGGGTGGGGATCGCGGTCGGAGCCGCCCTCGTCATGGGTTGGCTCGCGCTGGCGGGTTCTTCTTACGAGTTCGTCGCCGGCAGAACCGCGACGGCACTGGTCGGTGGGCTCGTCGTGGCGTTCCTTGAAGAGTCGTTCTTTCGCGGGCTGATGTTCGTCTCCCTGGCGGCAAGCCTCGGGACGCTGCGCGCAGCGATCGCGAGCAGCGGCGCCTATGCGCTGGTCCACCTGCTGGTTTCGGATCCGGCGCTCGGACGGCAGGGCTACTCGGTCGGCGCCGGTCTCGCGTACCTAGGAAATGCGGTCGCCCGGCAGATCGAGCCGGCCTCCCTGCTGCCTCTGTGCGGACTCTTCCTGTGCGGACTGGTCCTGGCGCTATCCGTCCGCCGCAGTGGGGCGCTCTTTCTCGCCATCGGCCTGCACGCCGGCTGGGTATTCTCGTTTCAGGTTCTGCGCCACGCCACGCGGCCCCTCGGCGCGATTCCGGGTCACTCCTACCTCGCGACGCACCACTATCTCGTCGGGACCACCTGGGCCTGGGTCGGCATCTTCCTGGGGGGGATCTTCGTGCTCAGCTGGTGGTTCTGGGCAGAACGGCGACCCGTCGCAGAGCTGCTCGGCGCGGGCCTACCCAGGATCGCCCGAAAAGGGGTCTGATCGCAGCCGTCGCCGGCTGGCGGTCGATCCTCAGTCGGCGTCGAGTTCGAGCAGCTCCCGGTCGATACGATCCAGCACGGCGGGATCCGACGCAAGATCGAACTTTCGCGCGAAGTGGTAGTTCCCGGAGGCCAGGAGAGGCAGGTCGGCCATGGTGAGCGTCCGCGGAGAACCGCGCACGGCTCCGGAGTAGTCGATGTATCGCAGATCGTCGTTCGCCAGCGCGAAGCGCCGGCTGCCGACGAGGATCGTCGGGAGCAGCGACTCTTCGGGCGCCACCGTGCCGCGATAGTGGCGAAGGACGTCCGGTCGCGCGGCGAGAAACTGCTTCAGGTAGAGCACCGCCTTTCGTCGCAGCGTCCACCAGCTTCTGCCGCCGAGGCAGCGCAACCCGCCGGTGAAGGGCGTGCGCAGCAGCCGCACGCCGACCAGCGGCCCGTAGTCGAGATAGAAATGGAGCGGCGTGATCCTGGTGATCCAGCGCAGCGCCTGAAGCAGCCGCTCGCTACCGTCGGGCCAGCGCCGGAAGCGGTGCCAGTAGCGGGCGCGTGCCTTTCGTCGCGACCATGGGCTGTCCGTCCGCAGGACGTCCCACCAGCGCACGAAGCCGTCCACCTTCGACTCTTCGAGGATGGCCTCGATCCGGCGCACCGGGGTCACGGGATAGTCCTGCGCCGTCAGGTTGATCAACCAGTCGTAGGCTACGTGGCGCTCTTCCAGCCAGGCGATGACGTCGAGATAGGGTTGAACCTGGCAGGAAAAAGTTCCGCGAAGCTGGCGGCCCGAGGCGGGGAGGAGGTGAAGGTCGGGAATGACCTCGAACGCCGTGGTCTCGAGCTCCAGCGCGTCTTGGTCGTGGCGCAGGACGATCGGCCCACTGCTCGCCTGACGCAACGTCCGGACGAGCCGCAGGATCTGCTCCGGGTCACGGTGGCTCTGGATGAACCAGCAGACGGTGACCGGCATGCGGGCCTACGCCGGCCGGATGACGACCTTGAGGGCGCGTCGCTCCATCATGGCGCGCAGGGCCGATTCGACCCCGTCCAGCGACTCGTCGTAAGACAGGAGAAGCCGATAGTCGGAGCGCGCCGCGGCGAGCCGGTCGATCGCCGACCGGAAACTGCGCGGCGTATGGTGGTAGCTCCCCAGGAGAGAGAGCTCGTCGTAGTGAATGGGAAAGGTCGAGAGCTCGATGCGGTCGGCCGGGGCGCAACCGCCGAAGAAGAGGGTCGTGCCTCCGGGCAGGGTTGCGCCGAGAGCGGTCGTCCAGCCGCTCACCGTGCCGGTGGCGTCGATGGCGATCTCGAACTCCCGGTCGATCGACGAGTGCTCGTCGTTCCACGACCGCTCGATGTGGATGCCCGCCTCGGCGCCGAGCTTCAGGGCGACCTCGAGGCGCAGGGCGTGGGGGTCGGCCGCTGTGACGCGATGCCCGAGCTCGCAGAGCACCGCGACGAAAAGCAGGCCGAGCGGACCGGCTCCCTGCACCAGGATCTTCCGCGGCCGGAGCTCCGCTGCGCCGGCCGTGGCGAGGCCCAGACGCACGAGGCCGTGCTCGACGCAGGCGAGCGGCTCGGAAAGGGCGGCAAGCTCCGGCGCCAGGTTGGCAGGGCGCAGATAGGTCGAGCGTTCGACGAACCGCGCCGGCACCAGGAGGTAGTCGGCATAGGCGCCGTTCAGGTAGGCGAGATCGGGACAGAGGTTCTCGCGGCCGGCACGGCAGGCCGGGCAGGTCCCGCAGGAGGCGGAGTTCGCGACCACCACCGCGTCGCCCTCGCGCAGGTGCGCGCTGCCCTGGCCTCCGGCTCTCGGCTTCGGCGAGGAGCCTGCGGGAGAGAGCGGCCCCCGGCTGCCCGCCGCGACGATCGTGCCCGTCATCTCGTGTCCGAAGGGCCCGGGGACTTCGAGCATCCGCGGATGACCCCCGCGCCCGAAAACCTTGAGGTCGGTGCCGCAGGTCGTCGCCGCCTCGATCGCGACGAGGATTTCGCCGGGACCGGGTCGCGGCACTTTCACCTCCCTGAGCTCGACCTCCTCGGGGCCGAGGAGAAAGATGGCTCGCGCCCGGGCGGGCAGCTCTCCGCCGGCGCGGGTCGCGGCCGGGGAAGGGATCGCCAGCGTCGTGGTGCGGGGCGCCGTCACGGATGGAAGGCTACCTTGAGAGCCTCTTGCCGGCGGGCGGCGCTCCAACCCTCGTCGAACTCGGCGAGCGCCAGGCGGTGGCTGACCAGGCAGGCGGGGCGCAGTCTGCCCGAGCACAGGAGCTCCCAGACCTCGGACTGTTCGGCTAGGCTCCCGGAGTAGGCGCCCACCAGGCGTTTCTCGAGCTTGAAGAGGTCGTTGAGCGGAAAACCGGCGGTCTCTCCCGCCCGGCCGTGGGCAAAGAGCACGGCCGTGCCTCCTGGCCGCAGCGCCGCCAGAGCGGCCTCGGTGAGCGCGCTGCCGCCGACACAGTCGAAAACCGCGTCGGCACCCCGGCCGTCCTCGCTCTGAGCGCTCGCCGCGGCGAGCAGCGCCTCTCCGGGGGGGACCGCCTCGTCGGCGCCTAGGCCCCGGGCGAGATGGCGCCGGTCCTCGCGCGGGTCGACGACCACGATCCGGACGGGCGCGCCGAGCGCCCGCAGAACGAGCAGGTGAAGCAGGCCCATGCTGCCGCCGCCCAGGATCACCGCGAGCCGCGTCCATTCTCCGGGCGCCGCTTCGCGAGCTCGGGGTCCCCCGGCGAGCGGGGCGAGGATGGGGCTGCGTCGCAGGCTCCGCAGAACGCAGGCGGCCGGCTCGAGGAAGATGGCGTCGAGGTCGTCCAGGGCATCGGGGAGCCGTCGCGCCGTCGTCGCGAGGGCGCGACGGCGGACCAGGATCTGCCCGGCGAAACCGCCGGGCTCGAGGAGGTTCTCCCGGAAGGCCGCGCACTGCGTCGCAGCACCGCTCGCGCAGTCGTAGCACACCCCGCAGGCCGCATGATGCGGCACGACGAGACGGTCGGCCGGCGCGAACGCCGTGACTCCCGGGCCGACGGCCTCGACCTCGCCGACGACTTCGTGCCCGAGCACGGTGCCGGGCGCCGGTGCGCCCGTCGCCAGTTTGAACAGGTCCGTGCCGCAGAGGCCGCTCCAGCGCAGGCGCAGGACGAGCTCCCCGGCGGCCGGCACGGGGTCGGGGAGCTCCTGGAGGCGAGGCCTGCCGAAGGGGTCGATCGTCACCGCTTGCATCGGGGGGTATCATTCCACCACATGGAACGCCGTATCCACCGCCGGTTTCCCCGGCGCATCGAATTGCGCTACTGGCGCTCCGGCGAGGTCCAGGGGCACACGGCCTATTCGACGAACATCTCGAAGAGCGGGCTCTTCCTGAGCAGCTCCAGTCCGTTGGCCTCCGGCGAGCGCGTGCGGCTGGAGGTCATCGACCGCGAATGCGGGTTCATCGCCGAAGGGCGGGTGACCCGGATTCATCGCGTGCCGCTGGCCCTCCGGCATGTCGATCAGCAGGGCGTGGGGGTGCGCTTCCTCCTGCCGGAGGAGCTCGTCGAGGACCTCGTTCCGCTGGCGCGCCAGTCCGGTCCGACCACCCAGGGGGGCAGGGAGGTCGGTTTCACCTCGCCGACCTCCGTCGAGTGGGACGCCGCCAGCGTCAGTGCCGAGGCCGCCACCCAGGATGAGCCGGAGCCGGAGCCGGTGCCGTTGCCGGCGATGGACGCCGGCCGCGACAAGATCGTGCCGATCACCTTCGCGGACGCGTCGGCGTTCCTTTCGACCTACCACCGCGACATCAGCGCCGGCGGGCTGTTCATCTCGACGCCGACCCCGATGGACCTGCAGGAGGCGGTGTGGATCGAGATGCAACTGCCGATTCCCGGCGAGCGGCCGAAGTTGTTCGCCGCGCGAGTCGTCCAGCGCTTCGATCCGCTCGCCGCGGTCGGGGGCGGACGGAACCTGATCTCGGGGATGGCGGTGCAGTTCGTCGAGCCCGAAAAGGTCCTCACGGAGCTCAAACCGTTCCTCGCCGTCCTGAGGAGATAAGCTTGCGGTCCGGCACGGTCCCCGGGACCGCCGGCCTTCCAGGAGAATTCGAAATGCCCTATAGCCCCTTGCTGATCCGGCCGATGCGCGAAGAGCTGACGAGCGCCGGCTTTGCCGAGCTCCGAACCGTCGAAGAGGTGCAGGGCCTCCTCGACGAGAAACAGGGAACGACGCTGGTGGTGGTCAACTCGGTCTGCGGCTGCGCCGCCGGCGGGGCGCGGCCGGGTGCCCGCCTGGCGATCCAGGAGTCGCCGCGTCCCGACCGGCTCGCGACGGTCTTCGCCGGACAGGATCTCGAGGCCACCGCCCGCGTGCGCGCCTACTTCGGCGAGATTCCGCCTTCCTCACCCTCGATGGGCCTGTTCAAGGACGGCGAGCTCGTCTGGTTCCTGCCCCGCCACCGGATCGAAGGCCGCGATGCCCTCGCGGTCGCTGCGGACCTGCGTGCGGCGTTCGCAGCCCATTGCTCAGCGGTCCCGGTCGCGGACTGAGCTCCCGGCGCACCCGGACTCCGGCCGAACCGATCATGGGCACCTTCCACCACGACAAGCACGCACTGCACGGCATCACCGTCATCGTCGAGACCCACGGCCCCGAGCTCTTCATCGGTCGCTGCGACGACATCGTCGCCGAGGGGGTCCTTCTGCGCGACGCCGATGTCCATCGCGAAGGGGATCCGGCCGCGGCGGGCAAGAGTCGCGCCGACTTCCTCGATCACGCCCGGCGCTTCGGCGCCTGGCCGAAACTCTCGCGCATTCTCGTGCCGGCAGAGAGCGTGCGCGAGATCCGTCGCCTCGGCGAAATCTGAACAGAACTTCGACAGGAGTCCGAATCATGAACGGAATCGTCCGCGTCCCGGCGCCGGTCAACGAACCGGTTCACTCTTACGCTCCGGGCAGTCCCGAGAGGGCCTCGCTCAAACTTCGCCTGGCAAAGATGATGGGCGAGGAGATCGAGATTCCGCTGATCATTGGCGGCCAGACGGTGCGCACCGGGAAGGTCGGCCGCTGCGTCTCGCCGCACGACCATGCGCACACTCTGGCGACCTACCATCAGGCCGGCCGCAAGGAGATCGAGCTGGCGATCGCCGCTGCCGGTGAGGCCTGGCGGGAGTGGTCGGAGACCTCGTGGGAGGCGCGCTCCGCCGTGCTGCTCAAAGCGGCGGATCTGCTGGCGGGGCCGTGGCGGGATACGGTCAACGCCGCGACGATGCTCGGCCAGTCGAAGACGGTCTTCCAGGCCGAGATCGACGCAGCCTGCGAGCTGGTCGACTTCTGGCGTTTCAATGCCCACTTCGCGCAGGAGATCTACGCCCAGCAACCGGTCTCGACGCGCGGCTTCTGGAACATGGTCGACTACCGGCCGCTCGAGGGCTTCGTCTTCGCGGTGACGCCGTTCAACTTCACCGCCATCGGTGGCAACCTCTCGACGTCGCCGGCGCTGATGGGCAACACGGTGCTCTGGAAGCCGGCCTCGACATCGATCCTTTCGAACTACTACATCATGCAGATCCTGATCGAGGCGGGGCTGCCGCCCGGGGTGGTGAACTTCGTACCCGGACGCGGCGGAGAGGTCGGCGATCCGGTCTTCGCCAGCCCGGCGTTCGCCGGCCTGCACTTCACCGGCTCGACCGGGACCTTCCACGGCATGTGGAACACGATCGCCACCAACCTCCCGCAGTACAAGTCCTATCCGCGCATCGTCGGCGAGACCGGCGGCAAGGACTTCGTCTTCGCGCACCCTTCCGCCGACGTTGATGCGCTCGCGGTGGCGCTGGTGCGCGGCTCCTTCGAGTACCAGGGACAGAAGTGCTCGGCGGCGTCCCGCGGCTACATTCCGAAGTCGCTCTGGCCGGCGGTCAAGGAGCGCCTGGTGGCGGAGGTCGAAGCGATCCGCATGGGTTCACCGCTCGACTTCCGCAACTTCATGGCCGCGGTCATCGACGAAGCCTCCTACGACAACACCCTGGGCTACATCGACTTCGCCCGCAAGTCGAACGAGGCGCAGATCGTCGTCGGCGGCAGTGGCGACAAGTCGACCGGCTACTTCGTCGAGCCGACCGTCGTCCTGACCTCGAATCCGCACTTCAAGCTGATGGAGGAGGAGATCTTCGCGCCGGTGCTCACGCTCTTCGTTTATGACGACCGGGACTTCGATGCGACGCTGGCGCTCTGCGACACGACGAGCCCCTACGCGCTCACCGGCGCGATCTTCGCCCGCGACCGCGCGGTCATCGGGCGCATGGCGACCGCTTTGCGGCATGCGGCGGGCAACTTCTACATCAACGACAAGCCGACCGGCGCCGTCGTCGGGCAGCAGCCGTTCGGCGGCGCGCGCGCCTCCGGTACGAACGACAAGGCCGGCGCCGCCGCCAACCTGATGCGTTGGACCTCGCAACGGACGATCAAGGAGACCTTCGTCTCGCCCCGCGAGGTCGGCTACCCCCACATGGGGGAGGAGTAGGCCTCGGCCGGATGCGCTGCCGCGTCGCGAGCCTCGCGATAGCCGGAGTCCTCGCCGTCGTCGGCGCGCTCGCCGACCCTCCGGCCGCCCTGGCGGCCCGAAGGGCCGGCGCGGAGAAGCCGCGGCACATTCCGATGCGCGAGGCTCCGGTGACGATCACTTCACCCCTGGCGAACGCTACCCTGCGCGCGGGTGAGGCGGTCGTTTTCAGCTGGAAAGCGCTGCCCGAGCTCCGACGCTACGCAGGCATCGAGGAATGGGAGGCTTTCCTCTCTCTCGATGGCGGCGTGACCTACCCGGTGCGGCTGACTCCCCACCTCGATCTCGATCGCCGGAGCGTCGTCATCGAGCTCCCGGACCTCGCGACCGAAAGCGCTCGATTCCTGTTGCGTTTCGGCGACGAGCGCGTCGAGCACGAGTTCGCCTTCCCGGAACGCTTCGAGATCGTGCCGTCGCGCACGAGCCGTTTTCCTCCCTGGGGAGTGGCACACGGCCGCGGCGAGCCGGCGCGCCTCAGCGACCCGAACGATGCGGGTGTGGTGATCTGGGTCGAAGGGAGCCGACGCGGCGAAGCCACCCGGACTGTGATCGCGGGGCGCACCGAAACGGAGATCGAGGCGGTCGAGCCTCTGCGCTGGATCGCCCTCCGCCACGCCACGGCCGCCCCTGCCTCCCCGCAGATCGCCGCGGCGGAGCCATCCAATCCTCTCTTTGCCGGTCCTTTCGCTTCGACGTCCACGCATCCTTTCGCGGTGCCACGCGGCGCCGCGATAGCGCCTCGCCGCAGGACCTGCCGCCAGAACGAATGAGCTGCGGCGCACTCGAGGTGCGCCGCTCGCGACCTTCGTGCGGACTCCGCAGTGCGGATCCGTGTCCGAATCCCTCTACCTGGAGCAGGAGCACTGCATGTTCAGAGCTTCGCGTACGCTGTTCCTTTTCGGCGCTTGCGCGCTACTTTCCGGCCCCCTGCTGGCCGCTTTCGAGGTCCGGCTCTCCCTTCCCGGCGGTGGCGCGGCCGCCGGATTCTCGGTCTCGGTCGTCGGCCAGCCGGTCACCGTCATCACGGACATCGAGGGGCGATTGAGACTCGATCCAGCGCCCGCCTTGCCGTTCACCCTCGTTGCAACCTCGCCCTCCGGAGAGACTTCGGCACCCTTCGAGGTCTCCGACCTGGCGGCAGGGGAGATCGAGCTGCCCGACGTCTTGCGCGAGAGCGTGACCGTGATCTCGGGCGTCGCGCCGTCGCTCGACCTGCTGCCGGGAAGTGTCGCCACCGTGCTGACGCGCGAGGAGCTCGAGCAGCGCGCACCGCAGAGGCTCTACCAGGCCCTCGAGTCGATCGCCGGCGCATCCAAGCTCGGCGACGGAGCCGACTCGGTACCGGCGCTGCGCAATCTCGGTCGCGGCCGCACGCTGATCCTGATCGACGGCGCCCGGGTCACCGCTGAAAGGCGCGCGGGCCCTTCTGCGACCTTTGTCGATCCGGCGAGTCTCGGCTCCGTGGAGGTCGTGCGCGGTCCCGGTTCGGTGATCTACGGCTCGGATGCCTTCGGCGGCGTGTTGAACGCGGTGACGCGGGATCCAGAAATGGACCGGGCGCACACTTCCTACGGCGCGGAGGGTTCGTTCGAGTCGAGCGACGAACTGTCGGGTTTCGTCGCCGGATCGACGCCCGTGGGCAGCGGTGCGCTGCTCGTCGAAGGACACTACCGGGATGCCGGCAACTTCGCTGCGGGCGGTGGCGAGGAGATCGACAACTCGAGCTACACCTCGTTCGGGGGGGCGCTGCGCTATGTCGTTCCGACCAGTACGGGGCGTTGGCGCCTCGGTCTCGCGCTCGACCGCGTCGACGACATGGGCAAGGCTGCGATCGATTCGCAGCAGATCCGAGCCTACTATCCGGACGAGGACTCGGATCGCTTGACCGCGTCATGGCTCGGAGCGGTGGGCTCCTGGGACGCGGTGGAAGCGGCGGCCTTCTACGGTACCTACGACACCGTTCTGGACCGCGACCGCGCTCCTACGGCGACGTCGAACCGGCGTATCGACCGAGCGGATACGCGGGCGAAGGACGCCTCGGCGCGCCTCGTCGCCGGGCGATCGCTCGCCGGCGGGCGTTTTCAGGGCGGACTCGATCTCGCCACGCGCTTCGACCTCGAGTCGGTCTTCTCGCAGATCCGCTATGCGGACGACGCGACGACCGTCTCGCGGGTCGACCGCTTCCCGGCGATCGACGACGCGCAGAAGGCCGACAGCGGCCTCTTCGCCACCTGGACGCGGCCGGTCACCGAGCGGATTTCGCTCGGTCTGGGGGCGCGCGGAGACTATGTCGAGTCCGAGAACCGAGGCGGTTTCTTCGGGGACCATTCGACCGCGGAGACCGCCTTCTCGGGCAACGTCGCACTCTCTTTCGGTCCGTTCGCGGGCTGGACCTCGACGGCTCAGGTGGCGCGCGGATTTCGCACGCCCACGCTGTCGGATCTCTACTTTCGTGGACCGTCGGGTCGCGGTTTCGTGACCGGCAATCCCGATCTTGAGGCGGAAGAGAGCCTGCAGTTCGATCTCGGAACGCGCTGGCGAAAGGGCCGGACGGCAATCGGTCTCTTTGCCTATCGCTACGAAATCGACAACCTGATCGAGCGCTATGCGGTCGGCGACAATTTCCAGTTCCGCAACCGAGGCCGGGGTACGATCGAGGGCGTCGAAGCCGAAATGCAGACGGCGTTTGCCGAGATCTGGAGCCTCGAAGCCGGCCTCGCCGTCTCCGACGGCGGCACGGATGGCAACGCGGAGATCGACGACATCGCTCCCCCGAACGGTTGGCTCACGCTGCGGTGCTCCTCTGGGCGCGCCTTCGCTTTCGGGCGGGTGGCCACCTTTCTCGAACAGGACGAGCCCGGCCCGACCGAACTGGCGCGCCCGGGATACACCCTGTTCGATGTCGGCGGGGGCTACCGCTTCACCGATGCGATCGAGCTCAGGCTGCTGGTGCGAAACGCCGGCGACAAGCGTTACTACGGCGCCGCGGACAACGCCGCGGATCGCGCCACCGGACGGATCGTCTCGGTCGCCCTGTCAGGCCGCATCTAGTCGCGCCGCGGGCTCGAGCGCCGCAGCCAGACGTAAGCCGGCAGACCGAGCGCCACGAGCCCGAGTCCGAGCAGCGACTCGACCGGGCGCTCGACGACGGTGTTCACGAGCAGCACCGCCATCGCTGCGAGAAAGGCGATCGGGACATACGGATATCCCCAGACCCGGTAGGGGCGCGGCGCCTCCGGCCGGGTCCTGCGGAGCACGAAGACGGCGGCGCCCGCCATCACGTGGAAGAGCACCGTGACCAGCACGGCATAGGTGTAGAGCTGGCTGTAGCTGCCCGAGAGGGTGAGGACGACCGCCCAGAGGCTCTGCGCCCAGAGGCTGCGCGCCGGGACATGGGTGACCGGGTCGATGCGCGCCAGCGAGCGGAAGAAGAGGCCGTCTTCCGCCATCGGATGGTAGATGCGCGAGCTGTAGAGAATGGTCGCCGCCAGGCAACCGAAGGTCGACACGACCACCGCCGCCGCGAGCCACTGCCCGGCGAGCGGTCCGAGGAGAGCCGTCGCCGCGGCTTCGCCGATGCGCGACTCGCCGGCCATGCGCTCGACCGGCATGGCGCGCAGGTAAACGAAGTTGATCAGCAGGTAGAGCGCGGTGATGATCGCCGTGCCGCCGATCAGCCCGAGCGGCAGCGAGCGCCCGGGGTTCTTCATCTCGCCGGCGGAGAAGGTGAGTCCGTACCAGCCGTCGTAGGTCCAGAGGGCGGCGATCATCGCCAGCCCGAACGCCGCGAGGAGTCCTCCGCCGGACATCGCGGTGGCGAGCGGCGCGGTGATCCCCAGGGCGCTCTTCGCCGGCACCCAGAACCCGAGCACGGCCACCGCCACGATGGCTCCGATCTTCAGCACGGTCATGAGGTTCTGCACGGCGGCGCCCTGCTTCAGGCCGAAGTGATTGACCGCCGTCAGGAAGAGGATCGCCGCCACCGCGACGACCTGCACTCCCGAGAGTGTCCAGGTCCAGGCGCCGAACGACTGCGACGCCAGGACGTTGGTGGTGGAGGCGAACGGAAAGAAGGCGCCTGAATACTCGCCGAAACCGATGGCGATCGCCGCCATGCCGCCGGACATCATCACCAGGAAGCAGCCCCAGCCGTAGAGGAACCCGGTGAGCGGACCGTAGGCCTCCTTGAGGAAGACGTAGATCCCGCCGGCGCGCGGGAACATGGCGCCGAGCTCGGCGTAGGTGAGGGCACCGGTGAGCGACAGCAGGCCCCCGGCGAGCCAGACCAGGAGGAGCATCCCGCCGTGCGGCAGCACCTTGGCGATGTCCGAAGAGACGAGGAAGATGCCGGTGCCGATGACGCTGCCGACCGTCAGCAGGACACCGTCCCAGACTCCGAGTCCGCGCACCAGTTCGGCGCGCGAGTTCGCGGGCGGGTCGACATGCGGTCGCGCGCCCGTATCGACGTGCGGTGTAGCCCTATTTTCGGACATTGCCGCGCATCCTACTCGCGCTCGCCGCGAAGCCCAAGCCGGGCTTGCGTTACACTTTCCGAAACCATGTCCGACTCCGACCTGTTGCAGAAGATCGACGGCGAAATCGAGCGCCTGTCCCCGGTCGGGCTGGCGGCCGAGCTCATCCGCATCCCGAGCCATCCCGGAATCGAGCGCCAGGAGGAGAAGGTGGTTCTGGCGCTGGGGCGATTCCTCGGCGAGCGCGATCTCGGCGTGCAGCTCGAGGAGGTCCTGCCTGGGCGCCCGAACCTGATGGTCAGCGTCCAGGGCGAGCGTCCGGGTCCTCACCTGCTGCTCTGCGGGCACACCGACACGGTGCCGCTCAACTCCGGCGACCCGGGATTCGGCCTCTCGGGCGAGATTCGCGAAGGGCGGCTCCTCGGGCGCGGCTCGGTGGACATGAAGGGCGCCGTCGCCGCGATGGCGACAGCGGTGGTCGCGTTGTCGCGCCATCTTCCGGCGGGCCGCGTCTCCTTCTCTGCCGTCATCGACGAGGAGATGGAGAGCCTCGGCGCCGAGCAGCTCGTCGATACCAGCTTCCGGGCCGACGGCGCCGTCGTCGGCGAGCCGACCTCGAACCGGATCGCCCTCGGGCACAAGGGGCTCGAATGGTTGGAGGTCCACTTCCAGGGGCGCTCTGCGCACGGCGGCACGCCGGAGATGGGGGTCAACGCAGTCTCGGCCGCGGGGATGTTCGTCGCCCTGGTCGAGAACGAGCTCAAGCCGCGCCTGCTGGCGAGGCGGCATCCGATCCTGGGCCCGCCGACGCTCAACTTCGGGACGATTCGCGGCGGCGACCAGCCGTCCACGGTGGCCGCTACCTGCCTGCTGACCCTCGATCGGCGCACGGTGCCGGGAGAGAACTTCCAGAGCATCGTGGCCGAGCTGACCGACCTGCTGGAGCGGATCGAGCGCGTCTTCCCCGGGCTGCATACCGTCGTGCGCCGCGTGCAAGGTGGGATGGGCAACCTCCTCCACGTCGCGCTGGTCACCTCGCCCGACTCCCCGCTCGCGCTCGCGGCGCAGACGGCGCGCCGCCAGGTCTGCGGTGAGGTCGGCGAGCTCACCACCTTCCCGGCCTGGACCGACGGCGCCCTGCTCTCCGGCTACGCGGGAATTCCGACGATCATTCTCGGTCCGGGCGACATCTCTCTCGCGCACTCCCCGCGCGAGTCGGCCCCGGTCGCCGAGATCGAAGAAGCCGCCCGCCTCTACGCCCACCTGGCGCTCGCCTTCTGCGCCGGAGCGGGGGTGTGAAGCTCAGGGTTCCGCATACTTTCGTCCTGCTCTTTGCGCTCGTCGCGCTGGCGGCGATCGCTACGCATCTGCTGCCGGCGGGGGAGTATCAGCGCACCGAAGTCGGGGGACGGCAGCTGGTCGATCCCGACTCCTACCGGCCGATCGCGGCCCGGCCGGCGACGCTGGGTGACGTCTTCCTCGCCTGGCCGCGCGGTCTCGCGGCGACCGCCTCGATCGTCTTTTACATCTTCATCATCGGGGGGGCGTTCGGCGTCCTGCAGGCCACGGGCGCCCTCGACGCCCTGATCGCCGGTGTCGTCGCGGCGGCACGCGGGCGCGGCGAGGTCATCCTGCCGGCGCTCATGCTGCTGTTCGCGATCGGCGGCGGCACGATCGGCATGGCCGAGGAGACGTTGCCGTTCCTGCCCGGGCTGGTGCTGCTCGCCAAGCGGCTCGGCTACGACGAGGTGGTCGGCGGCGCGATCGCGCTGGTCGGCGCCGGAGCCGGTTTCGCCGGCGCCTTCATGAATCCGTTCACCGTCGGGGTGGGCCAGGCGATCGCCGGCTTGCCGCTCTTCTCGGGGATGGGCTATCGATTGATCGTCTGGTTCGTCCTGACGACCGTGACCATCGTCTACGTCGCGTGGTACGCGGGCCGGCATCGCGTGGCGCTGCCGGCGAATCCAGGACCGCCGGCGTCCGCCGGAGAGCCGCCGGCGTTCCGGCTGGCGAACCGGCAGGCCGGAGTGCTGGCGATCCTGTTCGCGGCGTTCGTCCTGCTCGCGGTCGGATGCCTGCGCTGGGAGTGGGGTTTGCTCGAGCTCTCGGCGCTGTTCGTGGCTGTCGGAGTTGCCGGCGGGCTGGTCGGCGGATTGGGGAGCGACGGCACGGCAGAGGAATTCCTGAAGGGCGCCTCCGCTTTCGCCGGCGCGGCGCTCGTGGTGGGTCTGGCGCGCGGCGTGCTGGTCATCTTCGACGCCGCGCGCGTCACCGACGGGATCCTGCATGCGATGGCCCAGGCGGTGCGCGGCCTCCCGGAGGGCGCGACCGTCGCGGGCATCTACTTCGTGCAGATCGTCCTGTCGTACCTCGTGCCGTCCGGAAGTGGTCAGGCGGCCCTCTCCCTGCCGATCCTGACGCCGCTCGCCGACCTCACCGGCGTGACCCGGCAGACGAGCGTCCTCGCCTATCAGTTCGGCGACGGCTTCTCGAATATCTTCACGCCGACTCAAGGTTACTTCATGGCCGGGCTGGCGCTCATCGGTGTGCCGTGGACCCGGTGGGTGAAGTTCCTCTGGCCGCTGCAGGTGATCTGGCTCGTCCTCGGGCTCGTCTTCCTGCTCATCGCCCAGGCCATGCGCTGGGGTCCGTTCTAGCTCCATGCCGCATCGATTCCCGGAGAGCGCGGTTTTCTACCGCAAGTTGCGCCACGATTTTCCGCTGGCAGTGCGCGCCGAAGGTTCGTGGATCGAAGACGAGACAGGCCGTCGCTGGCTCGACGCTTCGGGGGGAGCGGTGGTCGCGAACCTCGGGCACGCCGGCCCGCTCGCCGGCGAGATCGCCGACGCCGTCGCCGCCGAGATCCGCACCCTCGGCTACATCAACGGCACCCAGTTCACTCACCGCGCGGTCGAGGCGCTGTCGGCCGAGCTCGTCGCTCTCACCCCCGGCGATCTCGACTTCGCCTACTTTCTCGCCAGCGGGTCGGAGGCGGTCGAGGCGGCGGTGAAGCTCGCGCGCCAGGTGCAGGTCGAGTCCGGCCGACCGGAGAAGTGGAAGGTCATCTCGCGCGTGCCGTCGTACCACGGCAACACCCTCGCCGCCCTCGCCCTCTCGGGGCGCGAGCACTACCGGACGATCTACGGCCCGCTCCTCCTCGACCTGCCGCGGATCCCGGCGCCCGACCTCTATCGTGAGCCGGAGGGGCCCGGCGCGACCGGCGAGGCGCTCGAAGCCGAGATCCAGCGCCAGGGAGCCGACTCCATCGCCGCCTTCATCGCCGAGCCGATCGGCGGCTCGTCCTCCGGAGCGACCGTCCCGACGCGCGAGTACTGGCGCCGTGTGGCCGAGCTCTGCCGCCGCCACGACATCCTCCTCATCGCCGACGAGGTGCTCTGCGGCATGGGGCGGACCGGGCGCCTCTTCGCCTGCGAGCACTTCGAGCTGGTGCCCGACATTCTCGTGCTCGGCAAGGGCCTGAATGCCGGGGCTCTGCCGCTCTCGGCAGTGGTGGCGCGGCGCGGCCTGGTGGAACGCCTGGCGGCGGGAAGCGGCGCGTTCAATCACGCCCAGACCTACTCGCACCATCCGGCGCTCTGCGCGGCGGGTCTCGCCACGTTGCGCGCCCTCGTGCAGGAGCGCCTCGTCGAACGGGTCGCCCGGCTCGAAGCTCCGCTCTTCGGCGCTCTCGAGCGGCTGCGCGGACACGTGGCGGTCGGCGACATCCGCGGCCGGGGCTTCCTCGCGGCGGTCGAGTTCGTTGCCGACCGTGCGACGAAGCGGCCTTTCGAGCGCTCCCTGCGCTTCGCCGAGCGCCTCACCGAACGGGCGTTCGCGAACGGACTGATCGTCTGGCCGAACGTCGGCAACGCCGACGGCCAAAGCGGCGATCTCATCATCGTCGCGCCGCCGTTCACCGCGACCGAAGAGGACCTCGAAGAGATCGTTCGCCGACTCGATGGGACCCTGAAGGAGATGACATGAGCGAATCCCGCCGGATCACCTACACCTCGACCGCCACCGATCCCGAGTTCCGTGCCAGCTTCGATCGTGAGCTCGCTCGTGTCCGCGGGCGCTTTCCGCTCGCGCTCGGTGGCAACGTCGGCGAGGGGCCGGTCGAAGGGCTGCCCGCGCATCCTGTGGTGTCGCCGATCGACACCCGCCTCGTCGTCGCCAGGGTCGCGATCGCGACCCCGGGGGAGGTCGAGGCCGCGGTGGGTTTCGCGCGCTCCGCCTTTCCCCGCTGGCGGGCGCTCGCGTGGCAGCGCCGGGCCGAGGTCGTCCGCGACGCCGCGGAGCGGATTGCGGCGAGGAATCTCGAGCTCGCGGCCTGGATGGTCTACGAGGTCGGCAAGACCCGTCTCGAGGCGATGGCGGAGGTGGAGGAGTCGGCCGACCTGCTGCGCTACTACGCCGAGCGCATGGAGTCCCGGCACGGCTACCGGCGGCCGCTCGCCCGGATGAGCCCGGCGGAGACGACGGAGAGCGTCCTCCTGCCCTACGGCGTCTGGGCGGTCGTCTCGCCGTGGAACTTCCCCTCGGCGCTCGCCGCAGGGATGATCGCCGGGGCTCTCCTCGGTGGCAACACGGTGGTCTTCAAGCCGGCGCTCGACGCGCCGGTCTCGGGGGAGCTCCTCTGCCAGGCGTTCTGGGACGCCGGTCTGCCGCGCGATGCCCTGCAGCTCGTGCACGGTCCGGGTGCCACGGTCGGCGCGGCGCTCCTCGCCGACGAGAGGATCGCCGGCGTGGCTTTCACCGGTTCGTCGGCGGTCGGCATGAGAATCGTGCGCGCCGCGACGGAAGGGGATGCCGGACCGCGTCCGGTGGTGGTCGAGATGGGCGGCAAGAACGCCTGCCTGGTGACTGCGACGGCCGACCTCGACGCCGCCGCGGAGGGCGTCGCCCGTTCGGCCTTCGGCTTCGGCGGACAGAAGTGCAGCGCCTGCTCCCGCGTCTACGTCGAGCGCGCGGTGGCCCAGCCGTTTCTCGATCGGCTGATTCGGCGCACGGAGGCGATGAAGGTCGGGGACCCGGCAGCGGGCGACCCGGCGCTCGGGCCGGTCATTCGACAGAGCGCGCTCGAGAGCTACCGCCGCTATGTCGAGGAGATCGTCGCGAGCGGAGGCGAGATCGTGAGCGGCGGGCAGGTTCTGAGCTCCGGGGATCTCGCCTGCGGTTTCTATGCTCAGCCGACGATTGGCCGCCTTCCTTCACCGGACCATCTGCTTTTTTCCGAGGAGATGTTCCTGCCGATCCTGCTCTTTCAGGAGGTGGAGGACCTCGCCGAAGGGATCGCACGCGCCAATGCCGTGCCCTACGGGCTCACCGCCGGTCTCTTCACCACCGACGAGCACGAAAAGCAGTACTTTCTCGAGCGCATCGAAGCGGGCGTGCTCTACGTCAACCGCAGAAGCGGCGCGACTACCGGCGCCTGGCCCGGGATCAACCCGTTCGGCGGCTGGAAGGCGAGCGGAGCGCCCGGTCCCGCGGCGCTCGGCCCCGACTACCTGTTGAACTTCCTGCGCGAACAGAGCCGCACGGTGAACGGCTTCGGCGACTCGCCGCCGGCGTAGGCCGACGGCTTACTGAGCCATCGCTCCCGAGAAGGCGCCGTACATGCTCAGGGAGCTGCCGATCACAGCGACCACCGCGCAGACCAGCCAGCGCAGGAAGGGCGTCTTGCAGGCCGGCCAGTTCTTGGCGATGTAGACCAGGATCACGAACGGGATGAGCAGGCTGCACAGGCCCCAGGCGAGGCTGGTCTTGAATGCCAGGATCAGGATCTGGATGGTGAAGATCAACGCTCCGATGCCGCCCACGACCGAGAGAATCATTCCCAACGTAGCCATTCTTGCTTCCTCCCTGAAACGAACCGGCCTCCGCCTGCGGCGCGGCGGCGCGCCGGAGTACCCCTCCGGCGTCGTCCCCTGGCCGAGCTTCGGCCTCCATATTCCGGCGTCTGGCAGTAAGTACGTGAAGGGCCGAAAAAGGGGGACAAGAGCCGGGTCTCCCCGGCCCGGCTTTACCGGGGAGCGCCGCTCGGGCTAGAGTTGGGGCTCCTGTAGTCCCGGCGCCGCGCCGTTCTCCGCCGCCCCACGGCATGCTCGGACCGGCCCGCCGGCCCCCTTCACGTTCACGTTGCCGACTTTTCGCGAGAGACCATGGGACGCATATTCGAGACCCGCAAGCATGTGATGTTCGCCCGCTGGGACAGGATGGCCAAGGCGTTCGCGCGCATCGGCAAAGAGATTGCGATCGCCGTCAAGGCCGGGGGGCCGAACCTCGAGTACAACCCCCTGCTCCGGCGGGTGCTCCAGAACGCCCGCGCCGTGAACATGCCGAAGGACAAGGTCGAGTCGGCGATCAAGAAGGCTTCCGGCCAGGGCGCCGTCGACTATGCGGAGGTGCTCTACGAGGGCTACGCTCCGCACGGTGTCGCGGTGCTGATCGAAACCGCGACCGACAACACCTCGCGCACCGTGCCCAATCTGCGCACCGCCTTCAACAAGGGGGGCGGCAACCTCGGCAACACCGGCAGCGTCGCCTTTCAGTTCAAGCGCGTGGGCGTCTTCCGCCTCCACCCCGAGAAGCTCGACCAGGAGGCGCTCGAGCTCGAGCTCATCGACCACGGCCTCGAGGAGATGGGCGAGTCGGTCTCCGACAAGGGCGAGCCGCAGCTCGTCATCCGCTGCGCCTTCAACGATTTCGGCACCCTGCAGAAGGCGCTCGAGGACCGGGGAATCGTGCCGATTTCGGCGGAGTCGGAGTACATCCCGAACACCACCGTCGAGCTCTCCGAGAAGGAAGCGAACGAGGTCCTGAAGCTCGTCGACGTCCTCGAGCAGGACGACGACGTCCAGCGCGTCTTCCACAACCTCGCCTGACGGCGTCCCCTTCGGCTGCCCTAGTTTCGGGGCAGGGGAAACATCCGGTCCAGCAGTTCGGTGAGCATCGGGCCCAGCAGTTTCTTCTCGGACAACCCCGGCGCTTCACCGAACGCCGCACCTTCGGCGACCGTTTTGCCCGTCTCGGCCGAAAAGGCCCGGATTTCCAGCCGGCCGCGCACGGTGTCGGCGCCGCTTGCGCTCCGAGCGTACTTCTCGCCGGGCGCGAGCGGCCGCTCGTCGGGGTCCCGAGCTCCTTTGGAGCGGACCTTCTCCAGCTCGCGCACGCGAATCTCGAGCAGGGTCTGGGCGCCGAGCCGCGCTGCGAGGGGCGCACGGCTCTCGGCGTCGAGCGCGCTCGCGCCGAGCGCCGCGAGCGCCGTCCGGGTCGCGGCGGCGCCGCGGAACACCGGTCTCTTGCGCCGCAGGGTCTCGCCTTCGACCCGGCGGTCGAGCCAGGCGCAGTCGACGTTCGCGGGGCAGATGGAGGGCAGCACCGCCACCACGCCGGCCGTTTCGAGAAAGTCGCGGTTGGCGCCGCCTTCGATCCGGAAGTCCGCGGTGAGCGTTGCCGCGCCGACGAGCCAAAGCAGCCATCCGAGGGTCCGGATCCGCATCAGCCGCCGAGCTCCGGCAGCAGGTGGGGGCGCCAGAGTGCCTCCGCCATTTCCGGGCGAAAGAAGCCGAAGTGCCCGATGCGGCGGAGGCCGAGCTCGGCCGGGGAGAACCGCTTCATGGTGCGCGGCGCGCCGGCGTAGAAGCTGTGCAGGGACTCCGTGTTGCGCTCGGACATGAAGTCGTCGTCGGTGAAGGAGAAGGAGACGATGGGCGTCGTGATCCCTTCGTAGAGGCTGCGAGCGAGCTCGCCTTCGACGCCGACCGCGTACTCCGGGTGCAGGCACCAGCGACGCCACTGCGCCATGACGCCCTTCGGAAGGTCGCCGACCATTTTCAGCCGCTTGCCTGGAAAGTAGCCGAAGAGTGCCATCGAGGCCGGCACGACGCCGTACCAGAGGATCCCGGCGAAGCGCCGCAGGCGCGGCGAATTCTCCCGCCAGTAGCCGCTGCCGGTAGCGACGGTGAGGATACGGGCGACCGCCTCTCGGTTCGGGACGAACGGCAGGATCTGGCCGCCGAGGCTATGCCCGAGCCAGAAGAGCGGCTCGCCCGGGGCCTCGCGCAGGGCGAGCTCGACCATCGCGGCGCAGTCCTCGCGTGCCCAGTCGAGCAGGCCGACGCGGAAGCCGCGCAGGGTTCGCCGGTGTTCCGGAGGACGCGAGAGTCCCATGCCCCGGTAGTCGAAAGTGACGGCGAGGTAGCCCTCGCCGGCGAGCCACTTGGCGAGCGGGGCATAGAAGGCCTGGGCGACGCCCATGGCGGGGACGAGGAGTACCGCGCCGCGGCAGCCGGCCCCGGTCCGCACCCCCGGACGGGGGCGGAAGATCCGCGCCACGATGCGCTGCCCGCCGGGCAGGTCGACCGCGCGGCTCTCGAACGGCTCGCGTTCCATGTCCGGGAGAGTAAGGCGTCGGCAGTTTCCTCGCAAGCCAGAGCGAGTTAGAGTCCGCCGAATGTTCCTCGGCCACTATGCCGTCGGTCTGGCGGCGAAGCGGGCGACGCCCGCACTCTCTCTCGGCCTCCTCTTCGGCGCTGCGCAGCTCGCGGATCTCCTCTGGCCGAACCTGCTCCTCGCGGGCGTCGAGAAGCTCGAGATCGTGCCCGGTGCGACGGCGGTGAATCCGCTGCGCTTCGTCTCCTATCCCTGGTCACACAGCCTCGTGGCGCTCGGCGCCTGGGGTGTCCTGCTCGCGACCCTCGCCGTGCTGCTGCGGCGCGGCCGGGGGCGCGACGCCGCGATCGTGGTCGGGGTGGTGGTCAGTCATTGGGTGCTCGACGTCGTCTCGCATCTGCCCGACATGCCGTTGACGATCACCGGCGAGACCCGTCTCGGCCTCGGGCTCTGGCGCTCCCTCCCCTGGACTCTCGCGGTCGAGCTGCTGCTGCTCGGCGCTGGAGCCGCCGTCTATCTCAGGTCGACGCGGGCGCGGGACCGCGTCGGCTCGATCGGCCTCGGAGCCCTGCTCGCTCTGCTGGTGGCGATCTACGCCGGCAGCCTCTTCGGCCCGCTGCCACCATCGCCCGAGGCCGTCGCCTGGAGCGCCCAGGCGCTCTGGCTGCTGGTCCTCTTCGGCTGGTGGGTCGACCGTCACCGCGTTCCCGCCGGGCCTGCGGCCGGGGGCCCGGCCAACGGCCTTCGGGCTCCCTAGCAACAACGATGGCGGAGCACGTCGGGCCAAGCCTCTGCGTCGTGATGCCGGTCTTCAACGAAGAGGCGGCAGTTGAGCAGGTCTTCGCCGAGTGGCTCCCTGCGCTGCGCAGGCTCGGCGTCGAGTTCCGGGTGCTCGCAGTGAACGACGGCAGCACCGATTCGACGCCCGAGCTCCTGCGCGCCCTCGCGGGCGCGAACCCGGAGCTCGTGGTCCACGATCGCCCCAACGCCGGCCACGGCCAGAGCTGCGCCCACGGCTACCGGATCGCGCTGCAGATGGGGGCGGACTGGATCCTGCAGCTCGATTCGGATGGGCAGTGCGACGCCCGGTTCCTGCCCGCGCTCTGGCAGGCGAGCGCCAGCCATCCGGTCGTCTTCGGCCACCGACTCCGGCGGGACGACGGCTGGGCGCGCTGGTGCATTTCGCGGAGCGTCAGTCTGGTCGGCCTCCTGGCAGCCGGCACCTGGGTCGCGGACGCCAACGTCCCCTACCGCCTGATGCGGCGCGACGCTCTCGAGCGCGCGCTGGCGGACCTGCCGGCGGACTTCCGGCTGGTCAATGTTCTGCTGGCGCTGCGCCTCCAGCGCGACGGCGGCATTCGGTGGATTCCGATCCGCTTCCGGCGACGCTTCGGCGGCTCGCCGTCGCTCGCGGCGAGCGCTTTCGCGCGCCAGGGGCTGCTGCTCTTCCGGCAACTGCGCCGGGCGTTCGGCCCACGCGCGCGACGGTGCGGAGTGGCATGATTCCGCTCTACGGCATCTCGATCCTCTACCTCTACCTGCCGCTGCTGATCTTCAGCTGGGGCTGGCTGCGGCCGGAAGTCGCGGCGGCGGTGACCGCGCTTCTCGCCGGTTGCGCATGGCACTTCCGCGCCGAGCTCCGGTCGCGGTTCGAGCTCTGCCGCCGGAGCCTGGTCGGGACACTGCTCGTCGCGGTCGGCTGGACCGTCTGCGTCGGCGCCGGCGGACTCGGTTATCCGAACGGCGACGACTGGCGCAAACACAACGCCGTTCTCAAGGATCTGACGCTGAAAACCTGGCCGGTCGTCTACGACTACCCGGTGGCAGGAATCGAAGGCGACCGCCATGCCCTCGTCTTCTACTTCGCCTACCATCTCCCGGCGGCGGTGGTGGGGAAGGTCGCCGGCTGGAAGGCCGCGAACTACGCGATCTTCCTCTGGACGCTCCTGGGGACCTTTCTGGTCCTCCTCTGGGTGGAGCGCCTGGTCGGCGGCCGCCCGGGGGTGGCTGCACTCCTCTTCGTCTTCGCGAGCGGCATGGACGCCCTGGGAATTCTGCTGCGCGGCCAGCGCCTCTTCGCCCCCACCGAGCACCTCGAGGTCTGGGCGTCGGTCTGGCAACTCTCCTCCGATACCACGCTGCTCTTCTGGGTCCCGCACCAGGCGCTCGGTGGCTGGCTGGCGACCGCCCTCCTGATCGACGGCGCCGTGCGGGCGAGGCGGTCGTCCTCGGCGCTCCTCGAGAGCTTCGGGGCGCTGCTCTGGTCGCCGCTCGCCTGCATCGGCCTGCTGCCGTTCGCGGCGCTGCGGCTCCTGCGGCAACCGCTCGAATGGCTGCGGGCGTGGCCCACCTGGACCGCCTTTCCGCTGCTCGGCGGGCTGCTTCTTGCCTTCTACGCAGCGCTGCGCATCTCGATCTTGCCCGCCTTCGTCGGGGGGGAGATCTTCGGGCCACTGGCGGGCAACTATCTTCTCTTCACGACTCTCGAGTTCGGCCTCTTCTTCTGGGTCTGCCGCGGCGCAGCGAGCGGGGAGTGGCGCCTGCTCTGGTGGATCGCCGGCGTGAGCCTGGCGCTCATCCCGTTCGGTCGCATCGGCTACTACAACGACTTCGTCATGCGGGTGTCGATCCCGGCGCTGTTCGCACTCTGGCTCATGGTGGCGAAGGGTCTGCTCGGAGGCGACCTGCCCAAGCGGCGCCGGTGGTTGCTTGCCGGCATGGTCCTGGTCGGGGCGCTGACCGCGGGATCGGAGTTCACCCGCTCCTTCAAACTCTTTCGCGTCCGGATCGCCAAGGAGAACCGTGTGCGGGAAGTCCCGCGCGTGCACGCCCTGCCCGAGCTCAACGTCCTCTATCTGGGCGATCCCGAAGCGCCCTTCTTTCGCTACCTCGCACGCCGGCAACCCTGACCGCCCGGGCGCGAGATCAGATTGCCCGCCGCGCGAAGGCGGGAATCTCCGCCCAGGTACCCTCCTCGACCGTCTTGCCCGCGGCGAACCAGGTGTCGAACTCCTCGCCGTCGACGAACCGGTTCTGGAAGCCGGCGCCGCTCGCGAGATCTGCCGGATTCCATGGACGGGCGGCCTGCTCTCGATGCTTGCGCAGACACTGCTCGCGGTCGAAGCGGTGCAGGTGGGCGAGGTAGAGACCGGCTTCGGGTAGGGCCTGCGCGGCGTTGCGAAGGCGATGGAATCCGAGGCCATAGCGCAGCGGAACGCGGGTCACGAGTGTCTTGTCGTACCAGGGGTCGGCGCGCCATCGCGACCGGCTGGCGAGCAGGGGGCC
>JAGPDF010000018.1:59085-76514 GCA_018057705.1 Thermoanaerobaculia bacterium
CGCTGCGCAGGCGTTCGAAGGTCTCCAACGCGAGCAGCATGGCCTCGTCGCTGTTCATGTAGCGATAGGTCGCCATGCGGCCAGTGAAGTAGACGTTGCGCTCGCGCTCCTCGCGTTGCGCGAGCTCACGGTAGCGCTCGTAGAGCGCCCGGCTCTCGGGGCCCGGGACCGGATAGTAAGGCTCGCCTTCGGCGCGCGGGTACTCGAAGGTCACCACCGTCGCCGGGTGCCGCTGGCCGGTGACATGTTTGATCTCGACGGTGCGGGTATGGGCCCTGCGGTCCGGGAAATTGATCTGCACGCAAGGTTGGCTGAGCTCGACGTCGCGGGCGACATGTTCGAAATGGAGCGAACGCCACGGTAGCCTGCCGAAGCGATGGTCGAAATACTCGTCGAGGGGCCCGCAGTAGACCGTGGCCCGGGGCGGCGGCAGACTCCGGCGCAGGTCGTCGAAGTCCGTTCCGAGCTTCACCTGGATGCGCGGGTGGTCGAGCATCCGGCGGAACATCTCCGTGTAGCCTCGCGCCGGCATCCTCTGGAACGGAGCGTCGCTGTAGCGGTGATCGCGGTCGAGGCGCACGGGAATCCGCCCACACACGGAAGGATCGAGCTCGCGCGGGTGCCGCCCCCACTGTTTGATGGTGTAGTCGAGATAGAACGCCTCGTAGAGCTCCCTGCCGACACGCGACAACACGTACTCCTCGGAGTTGGCGGGCGCTGCGATCGGCAACGCCTTGGCCTCGAGGAGCGCTGCGGCCGACGACGGCGTCAGCTCTCGACCGAAGAACTTCTCCAGCGTCGTCAGGTTGATCGGAAAGGGATAGTGCTCGCCGCGCCACTCGCAGACGACCCGATAGTCGGCGGCCAGCCAGTCCGTGAAGCGCGAGAGGTAAGCAACCAGGCTCGCGCTGCCGGTGCGGAAGTAGTGCGGGCCGTACTCGTGGATCAGGACGCCGCTCGAATGAAGGCGATCGAAGCAGTTTCCGGCGAGATGCTGCCGCCGGTCGATCACCAGGACCTCGAGCCCGAGGAGCTCCGCGGCGCGCTCCGCGACGACGCAGCCGCTCGGTCCGGCACCGACGACGAGCAGATCGTGGCTGGCGCGGTTCAAGATCGACGTTCTCCGGATCGGGATGCGCCCGGCTCGGCCTGCTGTTCAGGCGTGAGGCGCTTCTTCCTCCACCGTGAGCCAGCGCGCCGCAAGGAAGAGGGTGGCCATGATCGCATAGCCGCCTGCCCAGGGCCAGGCCGGAGTGAGAGAGACGACGGTGTCGCCCGCCACGAAACGATAGGAGTGCAGCAGGCCCACGGCAGAGAGCGCCGCGGCGATGGCGCACCAGAGCGCGGCGAGGGCGAAGCGTCGCTCGATGATCGCGACGGTCGCGGCGGAGAGGATCATCGCCGTCAGGATGAACCCCTGGTCTAGGGCGAAGGCGCCGTGGACCCAGGTGTCGGAGCCCAGGAAGGCTGCGATCAGCTGTTCGCCGAAGGGCGGTCCCCCCGGCATACCGACGCCGGCGGCGCGCAACCCGTTCTTCAACTGCAACGCCCCCCAGGCGGCGACGCCGGGCAGGAGGCCCACGACGACCGCCGGCGCGTGCGCCCGCGGCGTCGCCTGGAAGGCTTGCGCAGTGATCACGATGCCGATCCAGAGGACGATCGCCATACCGGCGTCGATCGGTACGGCCCAGGCGACCCAGGCGAGCGTGCCGGAGAAGCAGAGCAGGGTGAAGAAGCCGGCGTTCAGGATCGAATAGCCGGCCCGCGCCCCCATCGCCTTCCATCCCGGGTGGCCGATGTAGATCGTGGTCGGAAAACACGAACCGAAGAGCGCCGCGGCGAGCGTCCCGAGGCCGTTCGCCGCGAGCGCCGGCCGGGTCGGGAAGGAGTCCCCGGCGGCCTCCGCCGATTCGATGTTCTGCAGCGATCCGATGACGTTGAACAGGCCCATCGGCAGGACGACCGAGAGGTAGACCAGCCAGTTCCCCTGAAGGGCCGCGAAGAGCTCGGCGAAGACCGGGATCGGCGGATGGAAGGCGACCGAGCCCTGCGGCAGCGCGCCGACCGGCGCGAGGCCGGTGAACCAGGCGAGCGCGGTGCCGATCCCGACGGCGACGAGGCCTCCGGGCAGGCCGCCCTTGAACCGAACCCTGCCGAAGTAGACCAGCATCACGACGCCCAGGGTGGTCAGCCCGACGATCGGCCGGGCGTAGGTCCGGAAAAGGAAGCCGAGCGCGATGAAGGTGAGGGCGATGCCGGCCAGCGTCGAGAGCAGCGCGGCGCGCGGCGTCGACTTTCGGATCCGCTCGGCGACCAACGATCCGGCGAGCTCGAGGATCCCCGATCCGACGCAGGCGACGAGCCCGGCCTGCCACGCGACGGTGGCTGGATCGGCCGCGCCGGCGGCCTCGGCAGCGAGCTTCGCCGGCAGCATGACGAGAAAGACGTAGGCGAAGAGGGAGACGGTGTTGATTCCGTAGGGGAGCGCGCAGACGTCGGTCCGCCCGGTGCGCTTCGCCAGGAGGAGGGCCTGCCGGGCATAGTAGAGGTTGCCCACCAGCAGCGAGACCGCCGCGCCGGGCAGGATGCGGCCATAGACCAGCTCGGCCGGAAATCCGAGCACGCCCCGGCAGAGGGCGTCGATCACCAACAACTGGACGAGGTTGTCGATCGCCAGGCCGAAAAAACCGTCGACGTCCCCGCGGGTCATCCATCTCATGCCCGGTGCTCCAGGTCGCACGGCGATCGGAC
The DNA here is from genome assembly GCA_018057705.1 of Thermoanaerobaculia bacterium. NCBI lineage: Bacteria > Pseudomonadati > Acidobacteriota > Thermoanaerobaculia > Thermoanaerobaculia bacterium. Next base: position 61,837 of record JAGPDF010000018.1, read on the forward strand.
GGTCAGAAGGGCGAGGGGCCGCAATAGGTCAGATTGGTATCGATGTCGAGGTTGGTCGGGAAGTCCACGGCCAGGTCGTTCTGCTGGCTGTAGACGATTCCGGTCCAGGTGTCGGTGATCGTCAGGCTGGCCGCGACGTTGGTGAGGCCGGCGATCGAGACCCAGGTGGTGCCGTTGAAGCTGCAGGCGTCGACCAGCTTGAAGAGCATCTCGTAGTTGTTGGCGTTGAAGAACCAGGCGTAGCCCGAACCTTCGTTCTTCTTGATCAGGTGGGCGTATCCGCTGCCGCCGCTGAAATCGCTCCAGGTCCCCTGCACTCGGAAGCGTCCTCCCCGAAGGCAGATGACGCGGTCTCCGTCCGGTACGCAGGGGGAGATGAGGGCGGGATCCACGCGCTCGATGAGCTCCGGGATTCCCGGCGCGGGGAGGGCGGTCGCGGTGTCGATCGTCTCCGCGGCCGGGCCGGAGCCGTCGCAGCGGAAGATCGTGTCGATGTCGAGGTGGCCGTTCGAGTTGTAGCCCAGCGGGTTGCGGTAGGTCAGGGTCTGCAGGGTCTCGGTGTTGCGGATGACGAGCTCCATCTCGACGTTCGAGAGGGCGCGCCAGAAGACCCAGTAGTTGCCGGTGCTGGCGCAGCCGTCGATGATCTTGGCGATGAGCTCGTTGCTCTGGGCGTTGAAGAACCAGAAGTCGCCGGATTCGTTCGAGAGCTGGGTCGCTCTGCCGGAGCCGGAGCGGTCCTGGAAGTCGCGCCAGGTCACGGTGACCTTGAACTTGTCGTTCTGCAGGCAGAGGGTCGTGTCGTCGGGAGTGCAGGCATCGGGCGTGTCGATGTAGGGCTCGCCCGAAAGGTAGAGCTCGATCTGGTCGTTCGTCCCTTCGTCGGCCGCGTAGAGGACGTCGTAGCTCGACTCCGGCGAGATCTCGAAGACGGGGGTCTGCACGAACTTCAGCACGACGTCGCCGCCCACCGGGAGCGGACCGCTGACGTTCTCGACCGCGCCGCCGGCGATCGGGGCGCGCAGCAGCTCGTCGACGAGGTCGGCGTCCTGGTCGGCGCCGTAGACCACCCAGGCGCTGTTCGGGCTGATCCGGAAGGCCTGAACGTCGCCGCCGGAGGCGAGCGTGCGGTTGAGCTTCACGCCGCTGCCGCCGCCGATCGGGACGCTCCAGAGCTCGTTCAGGGTGTCCGTGGCCTGGTCGGCGAGGTAGACGACGCGGGTGCTGTTCGGGGTGACGAGGTGGTCCAGTACATCTCCTCCGGCGACCAGTGTGCCGTTGAGCCGGATCGGCGTGCCGCCGGCGATCGGCACGCTCCAGAGGTCGATCACGTCGTTCACGTCCTCGTCGGAGCGATAGATCACCCGGCTGCCGTCGGGGCTGATCGAAAAGGCCGGCTCGACGTCCTCGGTGGCGTGCAGGCTGCCGTTCAGGCGCACGACGGTGCCGCCGGCCACCGGGACGCTGAAGAGCTCGAAGGTCTGGGCCGCGGTGGTCGCGGCGCGGAAGACGACGCGCGTGCTGTCGCCGCTCACGAGGAAGCTCGGATCGACGGAGTAGCCCGCGGCGAGCCCGGTGCTCACCTTCACGAGATCGGAGCCGTCGAGGGCGGCGCTGAAGAGGTCGTAGGTCTCGTCGATCGCGACGTCGGCGAGGAAGAACGCCCGGTTGCTGTCGGGAGAGATCTGGAAATAGACCAGCACCGCGGCCGTCGAAAGGAATCCGCCGTTCAGGCGGATCTCTTCGCCGCCGGTCATCGGGACGCTGTAGATCTGCCAGCTGTTCGTCGTGTTGCGGCCGGACCGGTAAACGACGGTATCGCCGTCCGGGCTGATCTGAAAGCCGTCGATGTCGCTGTCGAAGGAGAGGGTCGGGTTCAACTTCACGGAGGACCCGCCGGGTCCGGTGATCGGGACGCTGTAGAGGTCGTACTGGGTCCATACGTCGGCATCGGCGTAGTAGACGACACGGTCGCCAGTCGGGGAGATGCGGAATCCGATGACGTCGCGGTCGGCGGCGAGGGTGAGACTCAGTTTGGTCACGGCACCCCCGCCGATCGGAACGCTGTAGAGCTCGGTCTTGCCCGGCGTCTCCTGGTCGACTGCATAGACGACGCGCAAGCTGTCGGGGCTGATGGCGAAAGTCATGAACTGCCCCTGCCCAAGGGCCAGCGGGTCCGAGAGGCGAACCGGTGCGGCGCCGCCCGCGACCCGGACGCTCCAGAGGTCGAAGCCGCCATCGGTCACCGCATCCTGCCGGTAGACCGCGAACCTACCGTTCGGACTGAACTGGGGCCGCGTCGTGGTGAAGCTGATGTCGCTGAACGGCATGCCGGCGCTCAGCTGCGTCGAGGTGGCGCCGGCCGGCGCCGCCGCCGTGCCGAGCGCGAGGAGGACGAGCATCGCTGATGTCGGGAGGTACCTGGGCATTTCGACTGCCTTTCCATGGATGCCGCTGCCATCATTGCGGGCCGGGACCCGTCGTTCCCTGAAGATAGCGGACCGAGGGCCCTGCGGAAAGGGCCTTCCGACCCGGGAGGCTCGAGCTCGAAAGGGGGTGGGTGGGTCTACAGTGGCGGAGCGACTCCGCGACTCGTGTGCCACAAGCCAAGGACATGGACGGTACTGTCCAGTGCGATTCGGTAGTAGAGGTGGTACCCGATCCGGTACAAGAGGATGCGCCGGACAGGGTCCAAGTCTGGATCCAGTGCCGGAGATCCGACCCTGGGCTGCGAAGTGATCAGAAGGAACGCTCTTTCGAGCTCGGTTCGGATCAGGTGGGGTGCTGCTGACCGGTTCGCAACCCACCAGGCATTCGCATCTCGAATCTGTTTCTTGGCCTCGGGGGTGACGCGTAGTCCGCGTTCCACGCCCTAGCGATCGAGCTCGTCGAGGAGCTCCAGACCGTCCGAGAGCTCACCGCGGTCCGCCTGAGCCAGGGAGATCCGAAGCCGCGCCTGCTCCTCCGCCGAGAGGTGGAAGCCGGTCTCCTCACCGTCGGGAACCAGGACCATCAACGTGGCCCCTTCCTTCGCGGCGCCTTCCGGCAGCTCCAACCGCCCATCCACCACCTCGGCACTGAGAACTTTCATAGCGGCATTCTACGCCCTTGCAGAGGAGGCTACGGCGCGGGGGCGGCAGCGGCGGCGTCCAGTACCGGCAGGTAGAGGAATCCATCGGCGACCTCTCCCCAGGGAGCCCGCCGAGGCAACAGGCCGAAGACCAATGTGACGAAATCGCCCGGTTTCCCGAAGGCAGCTCTCCATGCGCGGAGATTCACCCACCCGGCCGGAAGCCCTCGAGTCTGGAGCTCGGCTTCGAGGACATCGCGGCGATCGGCCGGCACGCAGTGCTCGCGCTCGCCGCTCTTCCACACGTACTCGCCCGAGGTCGTCATCAGGGAGAAGAGGCGATCGCCCAGGCTCTCGGCAAGGTACTGGCCCATCGGGCGTTCGCCCGGGTTCGCGAGCTCGTCGCCGTCACGGACCTCGGCGAGCGTCCGCGCGTTGTGCAGGTTGGCAGCCCAGACGATGATCTTCTCCCCGGGAAGGTGTGCCCGCAGCCACGAGACATTGTCGGCCATGGCGCGATCGCGGATCAGCGGGATTTCCGGATCGTCCGGGTTGCCCCATCGGTACCGAGCCAACGCATCCACATGGATGAAGACCTGTTGCCAGAACTCGTCCTCCGGGCTCGCGGGCCAGGCCGGGAGGCTCGCCAAACAGCGCTTGGAGCTTTGGAGCACAGCCAGAAGTGGCGCTAGCTGGGCACGCTGTTGCGCGGTCGCCGCTTCTCTGAGATCCGCAAGCTCCACCAGGGAGAGGCGGGTCGTCTCACTCCAGGACGATGAGCAGTCACTTGCCGCAAGGTAGGCCATCGCCTCGGAGACGAAGCGCAGCGTCTTCTCGGGAGTGCCGCCGTTGATGAAAGCGGGATCGACTCCGGCGAGACGCAGGGGTTTGTCGCCTTTCATCTCCGTTGCGAGGTAACGAAAGAGCGGCGCTCCGTGCCGCTTCGACCACCCGCCGTGGACGCCGTTCGCAAGCACCGCAGTCGGATCCGCAGCAACCTGCGCATCCTCCCAGGCCCGCGCGGTGCCGTAGAAGGAGGCCTCGTAGGCAAGGATGCTGAATCCCATCTTGGCGTGCAGGAACCTGACCAGACGGGCGCGAGCGGACACGCCCGTGTCCGATCCGTGTCTGGCCTCGCCAAGAAGGACGACCTCGACCCCGGCGAGCGCTCTCCCGAGGCTCTCCAGATCGGAGAAATCCGTATCCTCCGGATCGATGCTGCGAATGGGGCTGAAATGGTCGGCAGCCTTCGATGCCCTGCTGACGCTCGGCGGACTCGAAGCGCAACCTGCGATTGCCAGTCCCATTCCGCCCACCAGGACCAACAAGGGACGCAACGGTGTCGCGGAGTATTTCCTTTGCCGAGCTTCTTTCATCTCGTCGCCCCAGGCCTCTGTCTCAGGAAGTTCCTACGAGATGGGACCCCGCTGCGTTTACAGATACAGCCGCTTGGGGTCGAGGTCGTGGCGGAGGAGGTGGAGCTCTTCGGGGGTGGGCGGGGGGGTGGTGGCGAGGTCGGGGGCGACTTTGGGATCCCAGCCGAGGTTTTCGCGGACGTGGTCGAGGGTGACGCCGGGGTGGAGGCTCGTGACGCGCATCTCGCCGGCGTCGAAGTCGTAGAGCGCGAGGTCGGTGATGACGCGCTGGGGGCCGGCGCCGCGCATGCCGAGCTGCGCCCGGGCGTCGCCGCCGGTGAGGTGTCCGGGGCTGGTGACGAAGTCGATCTTCGCCGGGAAGCTCTTCTTCGACTGCGCGGCGATACAGAGCACCCGTCGGGCGTTGATGGCGATCTCGCAGGCGCCGCCGCTGCCGGGCAGTCGCACCTTCGGATGCTCGTAGTCGCCGATCACCGTGGTGTTGAGATTTCCCCAGCGGTCGATCTGCGCGCCCTGCAGGAAGCCGACATCGATCTTGCCGCCCTGCAGGTAGTTGTAGAAGATCTCCGACATCGAGGCGACCGCGATCGAGTTGGTGACCAGCGCCGGGTCGCCGATCGACACCGGGATGCGCTCGGGGACGGCGCCCACCGCGCCTGACTCGTAGATCAGCACCAGATTCGGCGCGTGCAGCCGGCGGGCGAGATTGCAGGCGAGGTTGGGCAGGCCGATGCCGACGAAGACCACCTCGCCGTCGCGGAGCTCGCGCGCCGCCGCGGAGACCATGAGCTCGCTGGGTGTGAAATCGCTCAGGGCCGCGGCCTCAGTAGCCATAGTTCACCGGAGCCGAGAACTGCTCACGGGCCGTGAGGCGAGTGAGCCGTTCGCCCATCCGCCTTACGTACTCCGCGCGATCGGCGACCCCAAAGACCCATTCGTCGAGCCAGGCATCGAGCTTCGCGGCGTCCTGCGAGATCTCCCGCCAGGCGACGTAGAAGTCGTTGTCGCGGTCGTAGTACCCCTGCGCGAAGGACGGGTGGCATCCCCACGGCTCGTGGACGACGGCCGAGACGATGAAGCCGGGCAGGAGCGTCCGGTTGGGATCGGCGCGGACGACCGCCTCGTCGACGATCTCCTCGGCGACGACGATCACCTTCGAGGCCGCGAAGGCGGCCTCCTTCTGCACTCCGAGGAGGCCCCAGACCTGGCAGTTGCCGGTGCAATCGGCGCGCTGGACGTGGATGATCGCGACATCCGGATTGAGTGCCGGAACTGTCGCGAGCCGCTCACCGGTGTAGGGGCATTCGACCTCGCGGATGCGCTCGTTCACCCGCGGCAGGTCGCTGCCGGTGAAGGTGCGGAGCGGCAGGAACGGGAGTCGGGCGGCGCCCGCCTGGAAACGGGCCACCATGCCGAAGTGCGAATACTCCTCGAGCTCGAGCGGCTGTGGCAGCCCCTGCTCGACCGCCCGGCGCAGGGCGTAGAGGGGACCGGCGCCGGGGTTGCCGGCCCACGAGAAGACGAGCTTCTTCGCGCAGCCGGCGGCGATCATCTGCTCGTAGACCAGGTCGGGAGTCAGGCGGCAGAGCGTCAGGTCGCGCCGGCGCTGGCGGATGATCTCGTGCGCCGCGGCGAACGAGATCAGGTGCGTGAAGCCCTCGATGACGACCACCTCGCCGTCGGCGACGAAGCGCCGCACGGCGTCTGCCATCGACATCAGCTTCGCGGCACCGCCAGGCGCGGCTGCGGGTTCGCTCAAGACAGGCTCCAGGAAAAAGAAAGGCTTCAGAAAAGGGAAAAGCCTCAGCAAAGAGACAATCTTCAGTAAGAGTCAGAGACCCCAGTAAGAGACGAAAGCTCCAGTAAAGGAGAAAAGCTCCAGTAAAGGAGTGGTGTCCGAAGCGCCTGCGAGTCTAGCAGTCGGCTCCGCATTTCGAAGCGGCCGGTTGGTTCGGCTCTTGCTCCCGCGCCGCGGCCGGGACAGACGCAGCGAGCTCGCGGCGTGGGCTCCATCTGCACGTTCCTTTACCGGTCCTTTTCTTTTCGCGGACACGCGCCAAGGGCGCCCCGGGTCTGCGCTCCCGCTCCGGAGGCGCCAGAGGAGAGTTCGTTCGCCGGCGCAACGGGAGTTGCGCGCGGACGCGCGCGGGTTGCCGTGGGCGGGGGGCTGTGCGAGTCTTCGAAGCCATGAGCCATGGCGGAGATCGCATCGCGGAGGTACTGCAGAGGCAGGGGGTGAAGACGCTCTTCACGCTCTGCGGGGGCCACATTTCGCCGATCCTGGTGGGCGCCAAGGCGCTCGGGATCCGGGTGGTCGACACGCGTCACGAGGTCGACGCGGTCTTCGCCGCCGACGCGACCGCCCGCCTCACCGGCGTGCCGGGCGTCGCCGCGGTCACCGCCGGACCGGGCCTCACCAACACCATCACGGCGGTCAAGAACGCCCAGATGGCGCAGTCGCCGGTGGTCATTCTGGGGGGCGCGACTGCCACCGTGCTCAAGGGGCGCGGCTCGCTGCAGGACATCGACCAGCAGGCGCTCATGGCGCCGCACGTCAAGTGGCAGGGGAGCGCGCGCCGGGTCCGGGAGCTCGCGCCGCTCCTCGAGACGGCCTTTGCCGCGGCGCGCGAGGGCGTCCCGGGCCCGGTCTTCCTCGAGTGTCCGGTGGATCTCCTGTATCCGGAGGCGACGGCGCGCGAGTGGTACGGCGTGCTTCCGAAACCGCCGCAGCCGGGTGAGCGCAAGCCCGCCTTCGGCAAGCGCCTGGAGCGCTGGTACCTCTCCCGTCACCTCGACCGCTGCTTCGACCGGGCCGAGGAGCGCTGCGAACCCGCGCCGCTGCCGGCGCCTCCGGCGCCGCGCGCAGGGGGGGTGCGCCGCGCCGCCCGGGCCCTGGCGCGCGCCGACCGGCCGCTCCTCCTCGTCGGTTCGCAGGCCATGCTGCACGCGCTCTCCGCAGCCGAGCTCCAGCGGGCGATCGAGCAGCTCGGTCTGCCGGTCTATCTGTCCGGCATGGCCCGCGGGCTCCTGGGTGCCGCGCATCCGCTGCTGAAGCGGCACAAACGCCGCGAGGCGCTGCGCGAGGCCGACTGCGTCGTTCTGGCTGGCGTGCCGTCCGACTTCCGGCTCGACTACGGCCGCCACGTCGGCCGCAAGGCGACGCTGATCGCCGCCAATCGTAGCGCCGACGATCTCGAGAAGAACCGCCGGCCGCAGATCGGCGCCGAGGCCGATCCGGCGCTATTTCTCGCCGAGCTGGCGGAGGTCGGTGCCGGCCTGCATGCGCGCTGGCGGGAATGGGGCGAGCAGTTGGCGGTCCGCGACGCGGAGCGCGAGCAGGAGATCGCCGCCCAGGCCGCGGTCGAGCCGGCCCCGGCCGAGAGCGGCGTCACCGGCCTCAACCCGCTGCACCTCTTGCGCGGGCTCGACGAGTTTCTCGACGACGATGCCGTGCTGGTCGCCGACGGCGGCGACTTCGTCGGTACGGCGTCGTACATCGTGCGGGCGCGCTCGCCCTTCGGCTGGCTCGATCCGGGCGTCTTCGGCACGCTCGGCGTCGGCGGCGGCTTCGCGCTCGGCGCCAAGGTCGCGCGGCCCGAATCGGAGGTCTGGATCCTCTACGGCGACGGCTCGGTCGCCTACAGCCTGATGGAGTTCGACACCTTCGTCCGCCATGGCGTGCCGGTGATCGCGCTGGTCGGCAACGACGCCTCGTGGGCACAGATCGCGCGCGATCAGATCGCCGTGCTGGGCGACGACGTCGGAACCGTCCTGGCCTCGACCGACTACCACTTCGCGGCGGAGGCGCTCGGCGGCAAGGGGCTCTCGATCGACCATCCCGACGAGATCGTCCCGGCTTTCGCTCAGGCGCGGGTCTGGGCCCGGGCCGGCCATCCCGTGCTGCTCAACGCCCGGCTGGCGCGATCCGAGTTCCGCAAGGGCTCGATCTCCCTGTGAGAAGTTCGGGCTAGTCGGGGATCGGCGGCGACGCCTGCGCTGCCGGCCGCTCGCCGCGCTGCAGCAGCACCTGGGCGGCCAGCGCGACGATCATGATCGCGCCGCCGGCCGAGGCCAGCGCGCTGGGTCGCTCGCCGGCGGTGAGCCAGGTCCACAGCGGATTGAGCACCGGCTCGAGCAGGACCAGCAGCGAGACTTCGAGCGCCGGCAGGCGCTTCAGCCCTTTGGAGAAGAGCCAGTAGGCGAGGCCGATCTGGACCACGCCGAGATAGAGGATCGATGCGATGTCCGCGGTCCGGACCGCCACGACCGGCAGGGCGAAAGGCAAGGCGACGAGGAAGGCGAGCCCGTTGCCCAGCACCGTCGCCGGCAGCGAGCGTTCGTCGCCCGCCGGAGAGTCGCGCGACAGCCGGCGCATCGTGATCATCAGCAGCGCGTAGAACAGCCCCGACGCGAGCGCGAGGAGATTGCCGAGCTCCGGACGCGGCGCCGTCGCCACCGGGTCGCGGGAGCCGAGAAAGACCAGCGCGAGCCCGACCGCCGCCAGCCCGACCGCCGGCAGATCGGCGCGCCGGATCTTCTCCTTGAGCAGCATCGGCGCGAGCAGGAGGATCCAGATCGGAGCGGTCGACTGCAGGAAGATCGCCGCGGCCGAGGTCGTGAGCTTGGTCGCGAGGACGAAACAGACGAGAGTGCCGGCATAGGCGAAAGCCGCCGGCAGGAGATCCCAACCGAAGCCCTTGCGGGCCGCCGGCAGCAGGAGCCAGAGCGCCAGTGCCGCCACGGCCGAGCGGAAGCCGGCGACCTGGAAGGCGGTGAGCGCCGTGCCCTTGATCGCCGCACCGCCGGTGGAGAAGAGGGCTGCGGCGGCGAGAATGAACCAGCGGCTGCGCGCGAGGGTCAGAGTTTCCATCTCGCGGATGCTATCTTCGCGCGCGGCCCATTCCCATGTTTCCCCTCCGAGATGGCATCCCCAGCCGCCGACTTCCGATCGTCACGCTGGGTCTGATTGCAGCCAACGTCGCGGTCTTTCTCTATCAATTGACCCTGGCGGAGGACGGCCTCAGGACCCTCTTCTATCTCTTCGGCGTCGTCCCGGCGCGGCTCAGCGACCCGGCCTGGGCGGCGGACGTCGGCTACGCCAGTCCGGGCTGGTTCTCATTCCTCTCGAGCACCTTTCTCCACGGCGGCTTCCTGCACCTGGCCTTCAACATGTGGACGCTGTGGATCTTCGGCGACAACGTCGAAGACCGGCTGGGGCGGGTGCGGTTCGCCGTCTTCTATCTCGCCAGCGGAGTCGCCGCTGGCGTCGTGCAGTGGGGGACGGATCCGGCCTCGACGGTGCCGACGATCGGAGCGTCCGGGGCGATCGCCGGCGTGCTGGGGGCGTATCTGCTGCTCTACCCGCACGCCCGGATCCTCACCCTGATCCCGATCGTCTTCTATCCGCTCTTCGTCCACATTCCTGCCATGGCCTATCTCGGGATCTGGTTTCTGCTGCAGCTCGGAAGCGGCATTCAGGCCTTCGGGCAGGCCGCGGGGGAGGCCGGCGGGATCGCCTGGTGGGCGCACGTCGGCGGTTTTCTCGCCGGACTCGTCCTGGTGAAGGTGCTGCTGCCGCCGGAAGCGGAGCAGCTACCCGGCCCGGCGCGGCATTTCCTCTATCCGGTGCCGCCGGCGCGCGGCCACTGGCGCTGAGCTGCGCGACCTGCGGCTACTGTGGCGTCGGCGCCGGCAGGGCGCCGGTGGAGTCCAGGACCTCCGGCAGTGAGAAGAAGATCAGCGCCAGAATGAGATAGACGGCGAGGAGCTGCACCCCTTCGAGCCAGTGGCTCTCGCCGTCGCTCGCGATCTGGCTGGTGATGGCGACGGCGACCACGATGGCGATGACCTCCGCCGGCGTGAAGACGAGGTCCATCGGCGCCGGTCCGAGCCAGTAGCTGGCGAAGACCAGGACAGGGGCGACAAAGAGCGCGATCTGGATGCTCGAGCCGATGGCGATGCCGAGGGCCAGGTCCATCCGGTTCTTGCGCGCCACCAGAATCGCCGTCGAGTGCTCGGCGGCGTTGCCGATGATCGCCACCACGATGACGCCGACGAAGACGCTGGTCATGCCGAACGAGTGCGCCGCCTCGGCGATCGAGCCGACCATGATCTCCGAGATCCAGGCGATCATCGCGGTCGCCCCGCTGAGCACGCCGATCGACTTGGCGAGCGACCACTTGACATGCCCGTTGCCTTCGACCTCGGCCGCCTCGGCCGCGGTGCCGATGAAGAGCTGCTTGTGGGTGTGCAGCGAGAAGAGCAGAGAGAGGCCGTAGCAGACGATCAGGACAATGGCGATCTCGAGCGAGAGGTTGCGCTCGACGCTGACCATCGGATGCACCAGGTAATGAAACGAGGCCGGCATGACGAGCGCGATCGCCGCGAGCGTGAGCATCGTCGACATCATGCGCGCGCCGGCGGCATTGAACTTGAGATCCTTGTGCTTGAGTCCGCCGGCGAGGCAGGAGGCTCCCAGAACGAGCAGGAGATTGCCGAGGATCGAGCCGGTGAGCGATGCCTTGACGATGCCGTAGTAGCCCTCCTTGAGAGCCACCAGCGCGATGATCAGCTCGGCGGCATTGCCGAAGGTGGCGTTCAGGAGGCCTCCGACTCCCTCGCTCGTGCGCTCGGCCAGGTGCTCGGTCGCCTTGCCCAGCCAGCCGGCGAGCGGCAGGATCGCGAGGCACGAGCAGATGAAGATCGCGACGTGCGATCTCGAATGAGTGAATTCGAGCGCCAGCACGGCCGGAACGAAGGCGAGCAGCCAGCTCAGGGAAGGACGGAAAGGGCTTCTCCTGGCGGCCGGCGTCGCTGGGGTCACGAAGGCGCTCCGGAGAGAATGTCGAGATAGACCTGCGGGTCGACGTTGCCGCCCGAGACCACGCAGCAGACGCGCTGGCCGCGGAAGCGCCCGGGGGCGGTGAGGACGGCGCCGGTCGAGAGCGCGCCGGTCGGTTCGGACTTGACGTTGGCGAGCGCCGAGAGCAGCCGCACGCCCTCGCGGATCTCGCCCTCGTCCACTTCGACGATTCCGGTGAGACCGTTCTGGAGGATCGCCCAGTTGTGCGCCCCGAGCGCCAGGGTGCGCGCGCCGTCGGCGATCGTCGAGCCTTCGATCTCGTAGCGCACGATGCGGCCGGCGCGCAGCGACTGGGCGCCGTCGTTGGCGAGCAGCGGCTCGGCGCCCCAGACGGCGGCCTCGTAGCCGGCCTCGCGCAACCCCTGCACCATCCCCGCCGTCAGACCGCCGCCGCCGAGCGGCACGATCACGGCGTCGAACGGGCGGCCGGCGCGCGCGACCGCGGCGAGCTCGTGGGCGAGCGAAGCATTGCCGCCGATCACGAGGGGATCGTCGTAAGCGCTCCCGAGATAGGCGTCGGGATGTTGGGCGAAGACTTCGGCGACCTTGGCCGCCCGGGTCTCGTGCCGGGTGTCGACGAAGACGACCTCGCCACCGAACTGACGCACCGCCTCGACCTTCACCTTCGCCGAGGCCGCCGGCATGACGATGATCGCCCGCTTGCCCGCGAGCTGGGCGGCGCGCGCCAGGGCCTGGCCGAAGTTGCCCGAGGAGGCGGCGATGAGGGTCTCGTTCGGGACATTCGCCGCGACGTTGGCCGCGGCGCGGAACTTGAAGCTGCCGGTCTGCTGGAACGTCTCGACGGCGAGGAAGAGGTCGACCCCGAGCCGAGCCGCGAGGCGCGGCGCTTCGACGATCGTCGTCGGGCGGGGAGTGAGGGCCGGGTTCCGGCCGCTCGCGGCAGCTGTGTCGTGGGCCATGGGGGCTCATTCTATCGAGCAGCAGGAAAGGAAATACCTGTTTCGAGATGACTCCGACGGGCGGGCCTGATGGCCGCGGCGCGAAAGGCTGCTGGCAAAGGGGGTGGGTGCGGTTCGCCCGTGGCGAGGACCGGAAGTCCGCTGCAGGCGGTGCGCGAGAAGATGCAGGTAAAGGGGGTGGTCGCGCTGTCGCGGAAGCGGGCTCGTGGCGCCAGCGCGCCTCGGAGCGCTACCTGCAGATGATGCCTGGGCGGCGCCTGCGGTACGATCGCAGGGCGGGCGGCACGGCCTGCCCGCTTTCGATCCCCTGCTTGAGGCTGAGCCCGATCTGGAGACCTTCCCATGAGACCCGAGCGCCTGAGACAAGTCCTTTTTTCCTTTACCGGTCTTTTCGCTTTTGTGATCGCGGCAGCGCTGCCGGTGGCCGCTTCCGCGGCTGCGGCGGCGGCCGAGCCGCATCCGTTCACGGTGCACGATCTGCTGGCGATGCAGCGGATCTCCGATCCGCAGGTCTCGCCCGACGGCACGCAGGTGCTCTTCACCCTGCGCACCACCGACCTCGACGCCAACGCCGGCCGCAACGACCTCTGGCTGGTCGGCGCCGACGGCAGCGGGCTGCGCCAGATCACCACCCACAAGGCGGGCGATTTCAATGGCCGCTGGGCGTCGGACGGACGCGCGATCTACTTCCTTTCGACCCGCTCCGGCTCGTCCCAGGTCTTCAAGCTCGCCTTCGACGGCGGCGAGGCCGTACAGGTGACCGACCTGCCGGTGGACGTCTCGAACCTCGAGCTCTCGCCCGACGGCAGTCACCTCGGCTTCAGTCTCGAGGTCTTTCCGGCCTGCGGCGCCGATCTGGATTGCACCAAGAAGCGGCTCGACGAGAACGATGCCCGCAAGGCGTCGGGCAAGATCTACGACAGCCTGTTCATCCGCCACTGGGACACCTGGGCCGATGGGCGGCGCAACCACCTGTTCGTCTTGCCTTCTTCTGGGCCGGCCATGGCGACGACCGCGGTCGACCTGATGCCCGGCTTCGACGCCGATGCGCCCTCGAAGCCGTTCGGCGGGTCGGAGGAGTACACCTTCACCCCCGATGGCAAGGGGATCGTCTACTCGGCCCGGAACGTCGGCCGCGAGGAGGCCTGGTCGACGAACTTCGATCTCTTCTTCTCGCCGATCGACGGCAAGGCTGCGCCGCGGAAGCTCACCACCAACCCGGCCTGGGACACGCAGCCGGTCTTCTCGCCGGATGGCAAGCAGCTCGTCTACATGAAGATGGCGCGGCCCGGCTTCGAGGCCGACCGCTTCGTGTTGGTGGTGCGCGACGGAATGGACGGCGCCGATCGCGTGCTGACCCAGGGATGGGACCGCTCGCCGGAGGAGATCACCTGGTCGGCCGACGGCAAGACGATCTACGTCGCGGCACAGGATGTCGGCCAGAAGGCGATCTTCGCCATCGATGCAGCCACCGGTGCTCCGCGATCGATCATCGGCGCCGGCACCAACGGCTCGATCGGCCTCGCCGCCGGCGGCCGGCTGGTCTACAGCAAGAACCACCTGAAGTCGCCGGCCGAGCTCTGGACGGCGAACGCCGACGGCAGCAACGAGAAGCGAATCACGAAGATCAACGACGAGCGCGTCGCGGCGGTGAAGCTCGGCGAGCCCGAGCAGATGAGCTTTCGCGGCGCCGGCGGCGACATGGTTTTCGCCTACATCGTGAAGCCGGTCGATTTCGATCCGGCGAAGAAGTACCCGGTCGCCTTCCTCATCCATGGCGGGCCGCAGGGCTCGTTCGGCAACGACTTCCATTACCGCTGGAATCCGCAGACCTACGCGGCGCGCGGGTATGCGGCGGTGATGGTCGACTTCCACGGTTCCACCGGCTACGGCCAGGCGTTCACCGACGCCATTCGCGGCGACTGGGGCGGCAAACCGCTCGAGGACCTGAAGAAGGGGCTCGACGCGGCCCTCGCGGCCTATCCGTGGATGGACGGTGAGCGCGTCGGCGCCCTCGGCGCCTCCTACGGCGGCTACATGGTGAACTGGATCGCCGGCGCCTGGCCGGACCGCTTCAAGGCTCTGGTCTCGCACGACGGCAACCTCGACGAGCGCTTCGCCTACTACGCCACCGAGGAGCTCTGGTTCCCCGAGTGGGAGCACGGCGGCACGCCGTGGGAGAACCCGGCCGGCTACGCCAAGCACAACCCGGTCGATCTGGTGAAGAACTGGAAGACGCCGGTGCTGGTCGTGCACGGCGCGCTCGACTACCGCGTCGTCGACACTGGCGGCATCGCGACCTTCACCGCCGCGCAGCGCAAGGGCATCCCCTCGAAGCTGCTCTATTTCCCGGACGAGAACCACTGGGTCTTGAAGCCCCACAACTCGATCCTCTGGCACGACACCGTGCTCGACTGGCTGGATCAGTGGGTGAAGGGCGAGAAGAAGTA
>JAGPDF010000019.1:0-17320 GCA_018057705.1 Thermoanaerobaculia bacterium
GGGGAGAAGAAGGCGCGCGAGATCGCGCAGGAGTTCGAGCGCATCCGGGCGTTCTTCGCGCTGCGGCTTCCCGGGGCGGTCGCCGATGGCGGTCCGCCGCTGTGGATCTATGCGGCGCGCGACGACGGGACGATGAAGATCCTCATGCCCTCACTCGTCAAGGAGCTCGGCCCGGGGGCCGTCGGCGGGCGCTTCGTCGATCGGCCCACGGGGCAGTTCATCCAGCTGCAGTCGGGCTTCGGGACGCAATGGGACCTGCAGATCGTCTTCCACGAGTACTTTCACTACCTCTCGCACCGGCTCGACCTCGATCTTCCCGTCTGGCTGGAGGAGGGGCTCGCCGATTTCTGGGGCGCGACGCAGTTCACCGACAAGGCCATCGAAATCGGGCGCCTCGTGCCCTCGCGCATGAAGCACTACGGCGCGCTCGATCTCGAGCGCCTCCTGGCGCTCGATCGCTCCTCCCCCGAGTATCGCGACCCCACCCGCAGAGGCGCGCTCTACGCGCAATCGTGGGCGCTCGTGCACTACCTCGTTCTGGGAGAGGAGGCAGCCCGGAGCGAGCAACTCTCGCGCTACATTCAGCTCGTTCGCAGTGGCAAGGAGTCGCTCGCGGCGGCAAGGGAGGCGTTCGGCGACCTCGCGAAGCTCGACGAAGGGCTCAAGCGCTATCGCGCCGGCGTGCTCTTTCCACTCGGCAGGATGGCGCCGGCATCGGTTCCTCCGCCGGAGATCGTGGTGCGCGAGGTAGGCGACGGCGAGGCTGCGGCGCGCATTGTCGTCGCCCAGTTCGCGACCGAAGTCACGGCCGACATGGCTCCCTGGGCGGTGGTCGCGAAGAGGGAGGCTCCCGGGGCCGGCGCGACGGAGCTCGCCACCGGTCTCTTCGCCCTCCGGGAGAGTCGCCACCCCGACGCCGAGGCCGCCTTCGCTCGCGCCATGACGGCCTCCCCGGACGACCCGCAGATGGCCATCGCAGGCTACGCCCTGGCGCTCCTCGAGATGGACCGCGACCGCTCCGCCGCGGGACTCGCCGGCGCCGAGAAGAGTCTGCGGCGTGCCGTCGAGCTCGATCCCGGCTTCGCGGCCGCCCAGAGCCGGCTCGCCGAGGTCGAGCTGCGCCAGGGCGGCGATCCGAAGCGCGCTCTGGCGACCCTGCGTGTCGCCCGCCGCCTGCTGCCGGACGACGCCTACCTCGATTTGCGTGAGATCCGGATCCTCGAGCTCATCGGGTCCAGCGCAGCGGCCGAACACTGGCTCGGTCGGCTCGCTGCCGACGCGGTGCGCTCGGAGTCGCCGTTCTATCTGAACGATCTCTGCTGGCACGGCACCCTGGTGGGCTACGCCCGCACCTTTCTCCCGGTCTGCGACAAGGGACTCGAGCTCACGCCCGGACGCGGCGCGATCCTCGACAGCCGCGCGGTCGCGCGCGGCGTGACCGGAGACTTGGCCGGCGCCGCGGCGGACCTGCGCGCCGCGCTCGCCGCGCCGGCGGGCTCCTTCAAGCCCGAGGAGCGGGCCCTGCGCGAGAGCTGGCTCACGGCGCTGGGAAGGGGCGAGAATCCGTTCACTCCCGCTGTCCTCGAAGACCTGCACTACGGCCCCCTGGCCGGCCTCCGCTGGGGGCACTGAGCACCGAACCTCTCAACCCCATCGGAGCACTTTTCAGGATCGACCCGGCGGGTCGATCCTGCGGGTATCGGCCGAACGGGCCGAACGCGCGCGGCGCGCTACGGCGCCGTGGCCGACCAGGCGCTGGTGTTGCCCGAGAAGAAGCCGTTCGCGAAGAGGACGTTCAGGGGATCGTCCGGGGCGAGGCAGGCGGGGTTGCCTCCTGCGACGCTCACGACGTGCGCGCGCATGCGATTGGGAACGCGTTCCGGCATGACGCCGAACGGATGCCCGAGGCCGAGCGTCAGAGTGACGTTGCCGCCGCCGAGCAGGTGGCAGTAGCTCATGATCGTGCCGGACCCTGTCCCGGCCGCGCCGGGCAGTGAGGTCGCGCCGCAATAGCAGCCTGTCGTGCCGCACTGACCGGCGTAGCAGTTGTCCACCGCCGCGGCGTTGCCGCCGATGTTCTGATAGCAGTGGGTGTGCCCGGAGTTGAAGTTGTGCCCGATCTCGTGCGTGAAGGCCTGAATGTCCCAGACCACCGAGGGGCTGCCGATGTCGAAGTTGCCATCGATGCCGGAGGTGTAGCCGTAGCCCCCTCCCCAGTTGCTCGTGCCGGTGAGGGCCGGCGAACAACCGGTCGCGACCGAGGCCGCATTGATCGAGAAACCGCCGCTGCACAAAACGCCGATCCACGCGATTCCGGAGTTCGTCGACTTGCCACTCAGGAAGTGGGTCACCGTGCGCGGGACTCCGGCGTGATTGTTGTTCCAGTAGCGGCCGAAGTCGATCAGGCCGCACGAGGGGCTGGTCTGCAGCCAGGGATCGGCCACGAGAGGGCCCCAGAGACTGATGTAGCCGAGTGACCAGGCGGTCTGAACCTCGGCGACGTAGATGGTCGAAGAGTAAGCGATCAGATCGGCAATGTAGTCCACCGCGAGGGCTGGGTTGCCCGCGAAAGGCGCCAAGGAGAGAAACTCGTTGTCGGTCTCGATGGCGATCACCGCCGTGTGATCGAAGGCCCCCGCAGTGGCGGAGGCGACCGGTGGAGGCGGCGGCGAGTCGAGGATCGACGCGAGATCCGAAAGTTCGGTGTCCTCGCCGGCACGAAAAGCGGCGGGACCGAGCTCGTCGAGCTCGCAGCGGAAGCCCCCACCCGGCTCTTCGAGCTCGAGGGCGGCCTCGACCTCACGCGCTTGCAGGAGGCCGCCGGGCGTAGCCGACCCCAGCAGCCAGGTGCGGCCGGTCGAGGTCGCCAGACCCCGAACCTCGCCCGATTCGAGCACCGACACCATCACCCGCGATTGCGGGTCGCCTTCGATCCCGCCGCGAAGATAGATGTTGGCAGGTACCGGCAAGAGGCTCTCCCCGGCCGCGGTGTGAAGGACGATCCGCGCGTCGCGCGCGAACACCTCGAAGCGCTCGAGGCGAAACGTCTCCCGGCGACTCTTGCCGTCGACATCGAGCGGAACCATGCCGACCCGCAGCGTGCCGCCGATCGGCAGCGCCCGCGCACCGGCGATGACCTCGGCGGTGTCGAAGCCGGCGCCGGCGCTCGCCAAAGCGTAGGCGCCCGCGGCGACCCCGAAGTCGGCACAGACCGAGACAACGAGAATGGCGGAGAGGACACAGCTGCGCGCAGAGCTCATCTTGGAGTTCCCCCGCAGGAACGATTTCCGAGCTGCAGGCGCCTGTCAAGGCACCATCGCACAGTCCACGGATTGACTGCGTCTCACGGCGCTGCTAAAAAGTGCGGATGCCCTCTTTGCCGACGAACTTCGGTCTTTTGCCCCCGGATCTCTCCGACATCAAGAAAAGTCCGGTAGTTGTCCTGCCGGTGCCGTTCGAACGCACCACCTCCTATGGCAAGGGGACCGGGAACGGTCCGGCTGGGCTGCTGCGGGCCTCGCAGTCGATGGAGCTCTACGACGACGAGCTCGGTTGCGAGCCGTGCGAGATCGGCATCGCCACCGCGCCACCGTTCCACCCCGAGGCGTTCGACATGGAAGAGGCGATGGCCGAGCTCGACGCCGAGTGCCAGCGGTGGATGGAGGCGGGCAAGTTCCTCGTCACCCTGGGCGGCGAGCACAGCCTGACGATCGCCCCGGTGCGGGCCGCGCACCGGGTTTTCGGCGAGATCGGAATCGTCCAGTTCGATGCCCACGCCGACCTGCGCGAGGAGTTCGAGGGCACGCCCTACTCCCACGCCAGCGTCATGCGGCGGGTCTTCGACGAGGGCATCCCCTCGCTCCCGATCGGCATCCGTTCGCTGTCGGCGCCCGAGGCCGAGCTCATCGAGCGCCACAAGATTCCGGTTCTCTGGGGCCGCGAGCTCGAACCGGCGGCGGCGCTCGAGAAGCGTTTCGACACGCTCCTCGCGCGCCTGCCGAAGAAGATCTACCTCACCTTCGACATCGACTACTTCGACCCTGCGATCGTCCCGGCCACCGGCACGCCGGAGCCCGGCGGCGGCAGCTGGTACCCGACCCTGCGCCTGCTGCGCAAGCTCTTCGCGGCCAAGGATGTCGTGGCGATGGACATCGTCGAGCTGGCGCCGATCGGCAGCCACCCCTCTTCCGACTTCGTCGCCGCGAAGCTCGCCTACAAGTGTATCGGCTACAAGTACTGCGCCCTGGCGGCCGGAGAGCCCACCAAGAACCGCCGGCGCTGAATTCCTAGCTCGCCGGAAAGCCGGCGAGCTCGCGCACCCGGCGCGCCTGCGCCAGGTGCCGCCGCTCATGGGCGGCGAGGATCAGGAATCCGGCGGCCAGATTGAACAGCGGCAGATTCTTCGCCACCGGGTTGAGGAACCGGATCCCGCAAAGGTCGAGGCCCACGCTCGCATGGAGCAGCTCGACGATCCCGGCCTGAGTTCCCAGGAACCCTGTCCAGATGGTCCCCGGATCGCCTTGCGACGGCGGGACCATGGCCGGCAGCGGCACGGGCACACGGAATCGCGGCGGCGGCTCGATCATGCCGACGAACCAACGCCCGAGCCGGTTCGGCCGCAACGCGTCGCGGCGGGCAGGCCCCTGCGACCCGCCCTTCTGCGCCGCCGCCGTGAGCGCCGCAAGGTAGACCTCGTTGGTTCGCCGCAGGTGCTCGACGCACTGGCCGACGCTCCAGACCTTGCCGGGCGCCGGCTGCCAGTGAAACTGCACCGCCGAGAGCGGCAGGACGAGCTCCGCAAACGCTCCGGAGAGCCGCGTCAGCTCGTCGGTGAGCGCCTGGTGATCGGGAGGGAGGTTCATCCGCCGAAAAACAGCGCCGCTGCGGGCTCAGCCGGGCAGAACGCTGCCGCCGTTGACGTTCACGATCTCGCCCGTCAGGTGACGGGCGAGCGGCGAGGCGAGGAAGAGGATCGGACCGGCGACATCGTCGGCGGAGGCCACCCGGCCGAGCGGAATGCCGGCCTCGATCTCGCCGCGCAGCTCGCTCCCCAGCGCCTCGCCCGACATCTCGGTGTCGACCCAGCCGGGCGCCACCGAGTTGACCCGGATCTCGGGGGCGAGCTCCACCGCCCAGGCCTTGGTCGCCGAGATCATGGCACCCTTCGACGCCGCATACGGACTGTAGAACGCCTCGCCGCGCTGGCCGGCGGTCGAGGTGATGTTGATGACGCTCGCCTGCTTCGACAGGCGCAGGAACGGCAGCGCCTCACGCAGACAGTAGAAGGCGCCGCTGACGTTGATCCGCATCGTCTCGATGTAGCGATCCTCGCTGAACTGCGACATCGGATTGTGCTGCCAGACGCCGGCGTTGTTCACCAGGCAGTCGAGCCTCCCCCACTCGGAACCGACGAACTGGAAGAGCTCGACGATCTCGGCCGGCTGCAGGAAGTCGCAGGGGAAACGGCGGTGGTCCTGGTCGGAGATCGAGTAGAGCTCGTCGACCAGCGCCTCGGCTTCGGCCTCGCGCTCGCGATACTGGACGAGGACCGCCGCGCCGGCACGGGCGAAGAGCCGCGCCGTCGCCGCACCGATGCCGCGGCTGCCACCGGTCACCAGGACGTGCATTCCGGAAAGATCGATCATCGTCAGACCTCCACGATCAGGGCGATGCCCTGCCCGCCGCCGATGCAGGCCGAGGCGACGCCCCGGCCGCCGCCGCGACGCTGCAGTTCCTTCATCAGGGTGAGGGTGATGCGTGCCCCGGTCGCCCCGAGCGGGTGGCCGAGGGCGATGGCGCCGCCGTTGACGTTCAACTTCGCGACGTCGAGCTCGAGCTCCTTGA
The DNA here is from genome assembly GCA_018057705.1 of Thermoanaerobaculia bacterium. Taxonomy (NCBI): domain Bacteria; kingdom Pseudomonadati; phylum Acidobacteriota; class Thermoanaerobaculia; species Thermoanaerobaculia bacterium. The sequence continues at coordinate 5,845 of JAGPDF010000019.1, forward strand.
CGCAGGCCAGGATCTGGCCGGCGAACGCCTCGTTGATCTCGATCAGGTCGAGGTCGGCGAGCTTCATGCCGGCCTTGGCGAGCGCGGCGTGGATCGCCGGCGCCGGGCCGATGCCCATGCGCGAAGGCTCGACGCCGACCGTCGCCCACGAGAGGATCCGCCCGAGCGGCTTCTGGCCGAGCTCGGCGGCGCGCTCCTTCGTCGAGAGCAGCAGCATCGCGGCGCCGTCGACGATCCCCGAGGCGTTGCCGCCGGTGACGAAACCGTCCTTGTCGAAAGCGGTCGGGAGCTTCGCAAGAGCCTCGATCGTGGTCCCCGGCCGCGGATGCTCGTCCTGGGTGACCGTCACCGCGCGCTTGCCCTCGCCGACCGTGACCGCCACGATCTCCTCGGCGAGCCTGCCTGCCGCCATCGCGGCGACTGCCTTCTCCTGGCTCGAGACCGCGAAGGCGTCCTGCTCTTCGCGCGAGATCTTGTAGTCCCGCGCCAGGTTGTTCGAGGTCTGCGCCATGTAGAAGCCGCAGAACGGGTCCATCAGCGACTCCCAGAGGAGATCCTCGAGCTTGCCGTTGCCCAGCCGCAGCCCCTTGCGCGCGCCCCGCACCACGTAGGGCGCCTGCGACATGTTCTCCATGCCGCCGACCAGGCAGGTCCGGGCTTCGCCGGCGAGGATCATGTGCGAGCCCGAGACGATCGCCTGGATTCCCGAGCCGCAGAGCCGGTTCACGGTCAGCGCCGGAACCTCTTTCGGTACGCCCGCCTTGAGGGCCACATGGCGCGCGCCGTAGATGGCATCGGCCGAGGTCTGCAGGGCGTTGCCGACGACCGTGTGGTCGATCGCCGCCGGGTCGAGGCCGGTGCGCTCGAGGAGAGCCTTCGCCGCCCGCGCACCGAGCTCCACGGCCGAGAGATCGGCGAACGGTCCGTTGAACTCCGCCATCGGAGTCCGGACGCCGTCGATCAGTACCAAGTCCTGTATGTTCATTCGGATAGCTCCTGGATGGGTGTCGTCTTCGTCAGCGATCTGCGACCGCAGACAAAGGCTATCAAGAACGCCATTCGGGGACACAATGCGGGGGCGCAGCTGCCACGCGAGTCCTCGAGCGTCCGAGCCCCCGCTTTGTGTCCCCCTTACCCCCCTCAGATCTCCGCCGCCAGGCGGTGGATCTCCCGTCGGATCGGGTTCATGTCCAGTTGCGAAGAGAGGCGATGCGCGAGGACGAGCACGATGCGCTGCCGCTCCGGATCGATCCAGAGGCTGCCGCCGGTGAAGCCGGTGTGGCCGAACGAGCCCGACGAGAACACCGGGCCACTCGAGCCGTCGTGGCTCTGCCGCGCCCAGCCGAGGGCGTAGGGGCCCCCTCCAGCGAGCGCTCGCGCCACCGCCTCGGGTGCGAGGACCCGCCCGGGGTGGAGCCACTCCCGCCCCAGGGCGAGCATCTCCTCGGCGGTCACGAAGAGCCCGGCATGACCGGCGAGCCGGGCCAGGGCCCGCGCGTTGCCGTCCTGCGGCACGCCGCGCAGAAACGGCGCCTGGCGCGAGAGCTTCAAATCCTGGCCGGCAGCAAGCTCGACCTCTCTCCAATTGTCGAGCCGGCATTCGACGATCTGTTCCGGGGGCGGATTCCCGGCCAGCGCGCCGAGCGGCGCGAGGCCGAGCGGCGCGGCCACGTGTAGATCGACCAGATCGGCAAGGCTCTTGCCTGTGGCCCTCTCGGCCGCCAGGCCCCAGAGGACGAAGCCGAGGTCGCTGTAGGTCGCGAGCTCGCGGCCTTCGCTGCCGGTCTTTGGCCACAGGCTTTCAGACAATAGAAAGCCGGCGAGCTCTCGGGCGTCGGAGAGACGCTTGCCCAGGCGTGCTGCCAGGGGCGTCCAGGCGGCGATCCCCGACCGGTGACGCAGGAGGTCCTCGAGCGTCGCGGTGCCGATCCAGGCGCCGTTTGCGGGAAACGCCTCCCGCAGAGCGGTGTCGAGCTCGAGCTCCCCTTTCGCCGCCAGGGCGAGCGCCAGGGTCGCCATCCACGGCTTCGTGAGCGACGCGGCGTCGAAGCGGGCGCCCGGTTGCAGGGGCTCCCCGCCGACCCGGTAGCCGGCCGCGTGGCGCCAGCGGACCTGCCTCGGGTCGGCCACCGTCACTTCGACCGCGCTCACCGCGCCGCCGAGACGGGCGAGGCCGTCCAGATACTCGGCGAGCGGCTCGGTTTGCGGTTGACCGTTGGGCATCGAAACCGTATCTTGCCCTGAACCGTGTCCCAGCGCACCGGCTCGCGCATTCTCGTCGCTCCCGACTCCCTCGCCGCCGAGCGCGCGTTGATCGCGGAGCTTGGCCGGCAGACCGATCTCGACCCCATCGGCAGGAAGATCGTCGTCGTCCCGTCGCACAGCCTGCGCATCGCCCTTCTCGCCCGTCTCGCCGGCGTCCGGCCCGCCTGGCTCGGGCTCGAAGTCGTCACCCTGCGCGGGCTGGCGCGCACTCTTCTCGAGCGTGGCGGCCGCGAGCACCGGTCCGGCGACGCCCTCCTGCCGGTCGTCGTCGAGCGTCTGGCCCGGCGCGAGCGCGCCCTGGCGAAGCATCTCGAGACGCTGGTCGACGGCTTCGCCGGCGCGCAGGGGGCGGTCCGCGACCTGCTGGATGCCGGCTTCGGCGAGGAGCACCTCGAAGCGGCCCTCGAGCGCCTCGAAGAGGAGCGCTCCCAGCTCGGCGGCGACGCTCTCGACCGCGCCGCGGCACTCTGTCGGATCGCCGCCGCCAGCCGCGTCGAGCTCGCGGCGCTCGGACTCGCCGTCGACGCCGATCTTTACGCCCAGTCCGAAGCGCTGCTGATCGCCGACCGCGACCGCGTCCTGCCGGAGGCCAGCCTCTTCATTCACGGCTTCGCCGACGCCACAGGTGTCGCAACCGACCTGCTGAGCGAGCTCGTGCGCCAGGGTCCGACGATCGTCCTCCTCCTCGAGCCCCGCGGACTCGACGGCGTGAGTCCGGCGTCCTTCAAGTTCGGTCGGCGGCTCACCGAACGGCTGGCCGGGATCGCCGCCCTCGAACATCTCGAGCTCGCGCCGGAACCTGCCCAACTGGCGCTCTACGGCGCCGCGGATCCCGCCCGCGAGACGCGCGCCGCGGTCGGACGGCTCGCCGCTCAGATCGCCGGCGGAGATCGCCCGGAGGAGCTCGCCTTCGTGACCCGCGATCCCGCCCCCTATCGCGCCCTGCTGGCGCGTGAGATCGACCGCCAGGGGCTCCCCGCGTCGGGCTCCGACGGGCCGCCCTCGGCGCTCGCCCGCCGGGCTCGCGGCCTCCTCGAGCTCTTCGAACGCCAGGGTGACGCCACGCTCGGCCTGGCCTTCGCCGTCGCCGGTGAGTTCCTGGCGCGCGGCTCGGGGGCACGCCCCTGGGAGCTCCGACTCGGCGCACTCACCCTCGGTGCCCGACGGCTCGCGGCGCTCGCCGGTCTCGAAGTCGCCCAGGACGCGGTGCAACTGCCGATCCGCGACCGCTTCGTCGCCCGCGCGGCCTCGCCCGCCGACGGCATTTCGAACGAGTCGAACGAGTCGAACGAGACCAGCGCGACGAGCGCGACCCACCGCGCGCTTCCGGTCGCCGGCACGCTGGCCGTACCGCAGCGCAAGCTGGCGCGCGAGGCGCTGCGCCGGGCGCAGCGTCAGGCGGCCGCGCTCCTCGCTCGCCTCGAGAGACAGAACCGCCACCAGTCGCTCGCCGCCGCGATGGCGGGAGTCGCCGATCTCGTCCGGGTGCTGATCGACGACGAGGAGGACCAGCAGACGCTTCTCGCACCGCTCGCCGCGCTGGCCGAGGCAGGCACGACAGCCGGGCCGGGGTTCGAGATCACCGCGGCGGAGGCCGCACTGCTGTTGCGCGACGCCTGGAGCGCGCTCGGCTCGGCGGCGCTCGGCGGCGCGGGTGGCGGTGTGGCGCTGCTCTCGGTGACCGAGGCGCGCGGCCGCACCTTTCGCCGCATCGTCCTCGCCGGTCTGACACGCGACCGCTTCCCGCGCGCCGTGCGCCCCGATCCGTTCCTCCCCGACAGCCTGCGCGCGCGGCTGCGCGACCTGCTGCCCGACCTGCCGGTCAAGAGCGAAGGCCACGACGAAGAGCGCTTCCTCTTCGCGCAGCTCCTCGGCGCGGCGCCCGCGATCGACCTCCTCGCGGCGAGCGCCGACGAGGACGGCAAACCGGTTTCTCCCTCCTCGTTCCTCGACGAGCTCCGCCGAACGGGAAGGATCGCCGCTGCCGTCGCCGCCCCCGAACCCGAGCGGCTGTCGGCGCTCGATCTCGCCTGCCGCACCGCCCTTGCGGGCGAGCGCGCGGCCCTCGCGCCGGCCCTGGCACTCGCTTTCGAAGAGGGCGAGACCCGCTTCCCGGCCGATCGCGGTTCGGATCCCGCCGCCGCGCCCACCCGCGACTCCGCGCCAGCTGCGGTGGCGCAGGGCTGGGCCGCGAGCCATGTCGCGCTCCTCGCCGAGCTCGCCGCGGATCCGCTCGACCCGCGGCTCGAGAGCCTCGGACCCTTCTTCGGTTTCGCCGGCGCCTCGCCCCCCGGCGGCCGCCCTGGATCCGCGCCCGCCGATCCACGGTCGCCTTCGCCCGCCGTCACCACGCTCCAGGAGCTCGCCGGCTGTGGCTGGCGGGCGTTCCTCGGCAAGTTGTTGCGGTTGGGAAACCTGCCGGCCAGCGAAGACGAGATTCCGGAGCTCCCGAGCTTCCTCGTCGGAACGGTCGTGCACGCGGTTCTCGAGGAGATGGCGTCGCCCGCCCTCTGCGCGGTGCGGACGCTCGCCGGCGCCGAAGGGTCGGACGGCGCCGAGGTGGTCTGGCCGGAAGAGACCCAGCTCGCAGGGGCAATCGCCCGGGCAACGCGCGTGACTCTCACCGCTGAAGGCTTCGACCCCGATCTCTTCGCCCTGCCGATCGAGCTCGCCGCGGCCGAGACCCTCGAGGTCGTCCGCCGGCTCGACTGGCCCACGGGCCGCCGGCATCTGCTCGGCATCGAGGTCGACGGTACCGCCCGGTTCGTTCTGCCGGCCGGCCCGCGCACGGTCGGCTTCCGCGCCGACCGAGTCGAGCGCGCGGCGGCGGGACTGCTGCTGACCGACTACAAGACCGGCAACAGCGTCGTCTCGGAGGCGGTCAAGGCGTCGACGCGTCAGGGCCATCTCGCGAAAAGCCTGGCGCAGGGCAGGTGGCTGCAGCTGCCGGCCTATGCCCGGGCCCAGGTGACGCAGCCGGCCGAGGGGCGACTCCTCTTCCTGAAAAGCGACCTCGAGGACGACCGGCGCGAGGCTCGCTTCAGCGCTCCGGCCGAGGGCTCGGCCGCCGACGTCGCCGATCGCCAACTCTGGCAGACGCTCTTCGCCGCCTGGGAGAGCGGCGCCTTCCTGCCGCGCCTGCTCGCCGCAGATCTGCAGAGTCCCTACGAAGGCTGCGCCTACTGCGACGTGCGCGTCGCCTGCCTCCAGGGCGACAGCGGCGCGCGTCTGCGGCTCGAACGCTGGGTGCGTGCAAGGCGAAGCAGGCCGCCAGCGCTGATGCCGGAGCCTGCGGACGCGCCCGAACCGGCCGAGCAGGTTGCCTGGCGGCTCTTTCAGCTGCGCGAGTCCCCGTCCCGCGACTCCGACGCGGAGGGTGCGTGAGCCCCGGTTCGACTGCCGTCTCGCCGCTCGCCGATCAGGCCGCTCGCGATCTCGCGGTCAGCGAGTTCGTCGTTCCGGTGGCGCTCGAAGCCGGCGCCGGCACCGGCAAGACGCGCTCGCTGGTGGCCCGCCTGGCGACCTGGCTCTTGGGCCCAGGTTGGGCGGCTGCCGCTGTGGAGCTCGAAGAGCGGCGCCGGTCCTCCGGGGTTTCGGCGAACGTGTCCGCAGAGCCGGAGGAGATCGCCGCGCGCGTCGCCGAGGGTACGGTCGCCATCACCTTCACCGACGCCGCCGCGGCCGAGATGTCGCGCCGCCTCGGCGAGCTGCTCGGCGATCTGTCGAGCGGCACTCCGGCAAAAGACCTTGCCCCACTCCCGCCGCTCCTCGCGGAGGTCGACCTCGTCGAGCGCGCGCAACGACTCGCCAGCGTGCTCTCCCGGCTGCGCCTGCAGACGATTCACAGTTTCTGCCATCGTCTGCTCGCCGATCATCCGTTCGAGGCCGGCCTCCACCCCGTCCTTTCGGTCGACGCCGACGGCACGCAGGTCTCACAGGCGGCAACCGAGGTTCTCCTCGAGCGTCTGCGGACGCGGCAACCGCAGATCGCAGCACTGATCGCGGAGGGCGTGGATCCTGCAGCACTTCACGCCGGCCTCGTGAAACTGCTGGGCTCCGGCGCGCGCAAGGAGGACTTCTCGAGCGCGCGATTCGACGACGCGACCTGTGCCGCGATCCTCGAAAACGTCGCCGAGCCGCTCGGGCGTTTCCTCCCCGAGCTCGCGCGGCTGGCCGCGACGGCGACCCGGGTCACGACGCTTCCTCCCGCGCTCGAAGCCCTGCTCGTCCTCGAGCGCCTTCTTTCCGGCGGCCGGCGCGACCGCGCCGGCCTGGAGGCCCTGTGCGACGCGGCGCGGTCTTCGAGCCCGCCGTGGGAGAAGCTGTTCGCGCGCTACGCCAAGGAAGGGGTCGGGAAGACCGAGGCAGGCATCCTCGGCGCTGGGAGTGCCGCCTACCTCGCCTCCGCCAACGCCGTCGGAGAGCGGCTCGGCGAGATTCTCGCTCTCGATCCGCAGAAGTTCGAGCTCGCCCGACAGGCGCTCGGGCCGCTCGTCGAGGCGGTTCGCGTCCGCTTGCAACGCGCCGGCGTGCTCTCTTTCGAAGACCTCCTCGACCGCGCCACCGAGCTCGTGCAGCGCAGCGGACCGGTCCGCCGCCGGCTGCGGCGGGAGATCCGGCAACTGCTCGTCGACGAGTTCCAGGACACCGACCGCCGGCAGTGCGAGCTCCTCGCCGCCCTGGCTCTCGGCGACGACGAAGGTCCTCGACCCGGGCTCTTCGTGGTCGGCGATCCCAAGCAGTCGATCTACGCCTGGCGTAACGCCGATCTCGCCTCCTATGAGCGCTTCCTCGCCCGCATGCAGGAGGCCGGCGGCAAGAGCGCACGCCTGTCGGTCAACTTCCGCTCGGTGCCGGCCGTGCTCGCGGAGGTCGAACGGGCGATAGCGCCGGTCATGCAACACCGCCCGGGGGTGCAGCCGCGCTTCGAGTCGCTCACGCCGAGCCCGAAGCTCGCCGCGAGTCCGGGATTCATCCGGCGCGATCGTCATCCGGTCGAGCACTGGCTGTCGTGGGACACCGCGGCGCGCCGCCAGGGCGAAAAGACCACCGCCGCACAGGCCTGCCTGGTCGAAGCCGCGGCGATCGCGGCCGACATCCGCGAGCTCCATGATTCGGTCGGTGCGGGCAATGCGGGCGGCTCGGACAGATCGGAGGGCGCGGGGCCTCTCACATGGGGCAGCTTCGGCATCCTGATGCGGGCGCGCGGCGACCTGGAGATCTACCTCGAGGCGCTGCGGCGGGCCGGCATCCCCTACGCCGTGCAGAAGGATCGCTCCTACTACCGGCGCCGCGAAATCATCGACCTCGCCTGCGCGGTGCGCGCCATTCTCGATCCGTCCGACCTGCTCGCCCTGGTCGCTTTTCTTCGCAGTCCGCTGGTCGGCGTCCCCGACGCCGCCTGGATCCCTCTCTGGCGCGCCGGCTTCGCGGTGGCGATGAGCGCTCTCGAGGACCCGCAGGGCACGTCCCTGGACGCCGTCGAGCGCGCCATTGCGACCGCGGCCCGGGAGACACCGAGAGAGGTTCCCGGCCTCGCCGCACTCGGCGACTGGCCGCTCGCGCTGCGCCAAGCGGTGGGCGCCGTCGCCCGGCTGCGCGGCGATTTCAGCCGCCTCCCCGCACAGGGCTGGGTCGAACGCCTGCGCGCCCTGCTGCTGCCCGAACCGCTCGCGGCGGCGCGCTTTCTCGGCCGCTTCGGGGTCGCGAACGTCGAGCGCCTCCTCGCCACGCTGGAGCGCGACCTTGCCGAAGAGAGCGATCCGCACCGCGCCCTCGTTCGGCTGCGCAAAGCCGTCGAGGAGGAGCGCGACGCCGAGGATGCGCGTCCGCCCGACGCCGGCAGCGACGCCGTCGCGGTCATGACGATCCACACCGCCAAGGGGCTCGAATTCGACCAGGTCTATCTCGCCCAGGCACACAAGCGTCGACCGGCCGCCGGGTCCGGGATCCCTTCCGGCCTGACCGACATCGCCGGCCTGGCGCCAGAGACACCCGAGGCGCGCGTGGGGGCGCAGCGCGAGTTGGTGCTCTTCGGCGCCCCATCGCCGGGTTACGCCGCCGCGGAAAGCCTCCGCCGGCAAGCGCGCGACGCCGAGGCCGTGCGCCTGCTCTATGTCGCGCTGACCCGCGCCAGGGAACGTCTCGTCGTCTGCGCCAACTGGGCGGAGAACGAGAAGCCGACCGACCTCGCCGTGGCCAACAGCTTTCTCGACCTGCTCGCCGAGCGCCGCCCCCCCGCTCTGCACGAGCTCGCGGGCGAAAGCGAGATTCGCGACGCGATGGGTGTCCCGTGGCGGCTCGCGGCGAGCCCGCCCCGCGCCGCCGCGGCGGACGCCGAGGCCCGGTTGCCTCCCGCAGCCCGGAGTGCCCCCCCGAGCAGCAGGGTCGACCTCCTGCCGGGCCCCGTCACCCCTGTCATGCGCGACGCCGCCCGCAGACGCGCCGGCCTCCTCCGTCTCGAGCGCGCTTTCGGCCTCGCGGTCGCCGGCGAGGACCCGCACTCCGCCGACGCCGCTTCGCCCGGCGCGGACGGCGGCGTCTCGCGCTCGCTGCGTCGCGCTCTCGGCGTGGCGCTGCATCGCGCGCTCGAGCTCGAGGAGCTCGCCGAAAGCGATCGTGCCGAATGGCGGCGAGCGGTGGATTCAGCCTTCCTGGGCGAGCTTCCCGCAGCGTCCGGGGGCGACCGGCGAACGCTCGCGATCGCGGTCGAGCGGTTGGTCGCCTCTGCGCTCCTGGCCCGGCTCCGGGCCCTGCGTGGTGCCGTCCAGGCGCGCGAGCTCCCCCTTCTCATCGAAACGTCAGAAGCGTCAGGGACGTCAGGAGCGTCTGGAGTCAGCGCGCTCGACGGCATCGTCGGCACGCTCGATCTCCTCTACCGCGATCCGGTGACCGGCGAAACGGTGATCGCCGACTTCAAGACCGACGAAATCCCGCCCGAGGAGAGCTCCGCGGCGATCGCCTCGAAGGTGGCGCGCTACCGGCCCCAGCTCGAGCTCTACGGCCGCGCGGTGCAGAGTGCGATGAGGCTCGACCGGCCGCCACGTCTCGAGCTCTGGCTGCTCGCGGTGGACGCCATCTTCGTGCTGGACTGAGGCGGTGCCCAGAGCGCGTTGACCGGCGCCGGCGCGAGCCTGTAGCCTGCTCTCGAAAGCGAGGTCCGCCTTGACCGTCACCTATTCGAGCTACCTGCATCTCGACGAGCTTCTGGCCGCCCAACAGCCTCTTTCCGATGGCCCCGAGCACGACGAGATGCTGTTCATCGTCATTCACCAGGTCTACGAGCTCTGGTTCAAGCAGCTCCTGCACGAGGTGGGCTACCTGGGCACCGCGCTCGAGCAGGACGACCTGCCGCGGGTCTACGCGACCCTCAAGCGCTTCCTGACCATCCTCAAGGTGCAGGTGGCGCAGATCGACATCCTCGAGACGATGTCGCCGGTCTCCTTCCTCTCCTTCCGGGCGCGGCTCGACACCGCCTCCGGTTTCCAGTCGCCGCAGTTCCGTGAGCTCGAGTTCGTGCTCGGCCGGCGCAGCGCGCGGATGATCGCGCATCACGAAGGGACGCCGGCCGCCGACCGGCTCGCCGCGCTGCTCCGGGAGCCGAGCCTCTGGGATCACTTCGTCCAGTTCCTCGTGCGCCACGGCTGTGGTGTCCCGCAGTCACTCCTCGAGCGCGACCGCTCGCTGCCCAATCCGGAAACGCCCGCGCTCCAGGAGCAGCTCATCGAGATCTACCGCACGCGACCCGACCTGGCGCAGATCTGCGAGCGCCTCGTGGATCTCGACGAGGGGATCCAGGAGTGGCGCTACCGGCACGTGAAGATGGTCGAACGCACGATCGGCACGAAGAGCGGCACCGGCGGATCGAGCGGCGTCGAATACCTGCGTGCAACCCTCTTCCAGCCGCTCTTCCCGGACCTCTGGGCGATCCGGTCCTCCCTGTGAGCGGCGGACCGGCGCTCGCGGCGCTCTCTGCCCACCCCAACGCCCTCGCCGCGCACTATCGCCACTTCCGGGTCGGCGAGCGGCTGCTGCTCTCGGGACATTCCCATCAGGCCTGGCCGGACGTCGCGCGCGAGGGGGTCGTCGAAGCCTTCGACGACGCCGCGCGGTCGATCGACGAGAAGTGGGAGCTCGCCTTCGCCCGCGCCGAGCGCGTCCGCGAGGGCTACCGCGCGCTGCTCGGCGATCCCGGTGGGGAGATCGCCCTTGGCGCGAGCACCCACGAGCTCGTCGTGCGCTGGCTCTCGGCGCTGCCGCTCGCCGCGAAACCCCGCCTGGTGACGACCGACGGCGAGTTTCACACCCTGCGCCGGCAGCTCGCGCGGTTGAGAAACCTCGCACGCCTTGCGGGCTGCGGCATCGAGGTGGTGAATGTGGCGGCGCACCCGGTCGAGACGTTGGCAGAACGCCTCGCGGCGGCGATCGACGAGCGCACGGCGGCCGTTTTGACCTCGGCGGTCTTCTTCGAGACGGCTCGGATCGTGCCGCACCTGGACGAGCTCGCGGCCGAGTGCCGGCGGCGCGAGACGCCGCTGCTGGTCGACTCCTACCATGCACTCGGCGTCCTGCCGTTCTCGCTGCCCGCCCTGGGACTCGAGTCCGCTCTGGTCACCGGAGGTGGCTACAAGTACCTGCAGCTCGGAGAGGGCAACGCCTTCCTTCGCCTGCCCCGCGGCCTCGACCTCCGGCCGGTCGTCACCGGCTGGTACGCGGAGTTCTGGACGAAGACCGGCGACAAGAGCTGGGACCGGGTCGACTACGCGCCCGGGGCCGCCGCGCTCGCCGGCGCGACCTACGACCCGACGAGTCACTACCGGGCGGCGCGGGTGTTCGACTTCTTCGCCGAGCAGCAGCTGACGCCGGCTTTTCTGCGCGAAGTCTCGCAGCATCAGGTCGGATTGCTGGCACGCGCTTTCGATGCGCTTCATCTTCCCGAAACCGTCCTTCGGCGCGAGCGCTCGACGCCGCTGGAGTCGATCGCCGGTTTTCTGGCTCTCGACACTCCTGCGGCGCAACTCCTTGCAGAAAAGCTGCTGGTGAAGGGGGTGCTTTGCGATGCTCGCGGCCGGTCGCTGCGCCTCGGGCCGGCGCCCTATTTGAGCGATGCCCAGCTCGAGCGCGCCGTCGAAATCCTCGGCGAGGTCGCTCGCGACCTGCCCGGGCGCTGAGAGGTTTCTTCCCTTACTGGGCTTTTGTTTCTGGCTTTTGT
>JAGPDF010000019.1:17420-25906 GCA_018057705.1 Thermoanaerobaculia bacterium
GGCTTTTGTTTCTGGCTTTTGTGCTCTTACCAGCGGGCGCTGGCGCCGCCGCCGCCGAAGGAGCCCCCGCCACCCGAGAAACCGCCGCCACCGCCACCGAAGCCACCGCCGAAACCGCCGCCTCCGAAACCCCCGCCGCCGAATCCTCCACCGCCGCCGGTCCAGTTGCTGTGGCGGCCGCCGCGGTTCTTCGCGGCGCTGATCAGGATGAGCATCACGACGATGAAGATGAAGAAGACGAGGCCACCGCCCTTCGATCTCTGGCCCGTTCGGCCCCCGGCATCGGCGGTGTACTCGCCCTGGATGGCGACCAGGATCGCGTCGGCGCCGGCGTTGAAACCGCCGTCGTAGTCGCCGTTGCGCAGGTACGGGATTACGGTGTTCTGCAGGATCTGCTTCGACTCGAGGTCGGTCAGGGCGCCTTCGAGCCCGTAGCCCACTTCGAGGCGCAACGCCCGGTCGGCGACGAAGAGGAAGAGCACGACGCCATCGTCCTGCTTCGCGCGCCCGACTCGCCAGGCCTCGGCGACCCGCTGCGTGTACTCCTCCAGGACCTCGTTCTCGGGCAGGGCGGGAAAGATTGCGACCAGGACCTGCGAGCCTTGCGCCTTCTCGAACGCCTCGAGCTTGCCGTCGATCGCGCCCGCGGCGCCGGGCGAGAGCACCCCCGCCTGATCCGTGACCCACCGTGCCGGCTTCTCGGGCACCGGCCGGCCGGAGGCAGCTGCCCAGCCGGCGACAGGTCCGCCGGCTCCGGGCAACCCGAACAGCGCGACGCAGGCGGCAAAGACGACAAGCGCCCACCCTCGCCCAAGAGAGGCGAGGCGCGGGCGCTTGCGGAGATCGCTGCCGCCAGGGGGCGTCGTCAAAGGACCTAGAACTCGACCTTGGGTGCGGTTTCCGCGCCGGCAGTGGCGGCGAAGTACGGCCGCGCGGTGAAGTGCCAGCCGAGGATCCGGGCGAAGAGGTTGGTCGGGAACTTGGCGAGCCGCGTGTTGTATTCCCGCGCCACCTCGTTGAACCGCATGCGCTCGACGGTGATCCGGTTCTCGGTCCCTTCGAGCTGCGTCATGAGGTCGGAGAAGGCGGCCGTCGACTTCAACTCCGGGTACCGTTCCACCACCACCAGCAGGCGGGAGAGCGCCGAGGAGAGGCCGTCCTGCGCCTGCTGGAACTGGGCGAACTTCTCGGGGTTGTCGAGGATCTGCTGGGTCGCCTGACCGCTCACCTGGCCGACGCGACTGCGTGCCTCGACGACCGCCTGCAGGGTCTCCTGTTCGAAGGCGGCCGAGCCCTTGACCGTCGCCACCAGATTGGGAATCAGGTCGGCGCGCCGCTGGTAAGTGTTCTCCACCTGCGCCCAGGCGGCCGAAACCGCCTGCTCACTGCCGACGAGTCCGTTGTACTGCCCGACGCCCATGAAACCGACGAGTACCAGCAGTCCGACAATTGCAATTCCACATCCGAGAGCCTTGGTCATCACTTCCTCCTGATCGGCGATCTCTGAGCCCTGATCGGCAAAAACGATAACACTAACCGGCGTCCCGGCCGGGACTCCCACCGGCAGGTGGTGGCCCGCTACCGGTCAACGGCGACGTTCGAAATCGAGGAAGCTGAACGGATAGGGATGGCCCTCGGCGACGCCGTGATCCTCCTGCCTGACCAGACGGAAGCGCGCTTCGTCGTAGGCCGGGAACCAGGTATCGCCTTCGAACTCCTGGTGGATTCGTGTCAGGTAGAGGCGGTCGATCCGATCCTCCTCGAGTGCCAGGCGGAAGATCTCGGCGCCGCCACCGACGAACGGTTCGGAATCTCCCGCCTGAACGGCGATCTCCAGGGCCGCGCCGACTGTCGCCGCCTGCAGCACCCCCGGGAGCGAGCCGGCGCGCCGCGTGACGACGACCGGAATGCGCCCCGGGAGCGGCGCGTCGAGCGTCTCCCAGGTGCGCCGCCCGAGGATCAGGTGGTGTCCGAGCGTCAGCCGTTTGAAGCGTTTGAGATCCGCCGGCAGCCGCCAGGGCAGGCCGCCGTCGCGCCCCAGCACCCCGTTCGCAGCGATCGCAGCGATCGCGGCGATCGGCGCAGTGCCCGGCCCACGCCCCCGCCGCTCGCCCGCCGTCGGCTCCCCCACCGCGCTCATATGGCGATCGGCGCCCGGATCGCCGGGTGCGGCTCGTAGCCGTTGAAGGTCACGTCTTCGAAGCGGAAGTCGAAGATCGAACGCACCTCGGGGTTGAGCTCGAGGCGCGGCAGCGCCCGCGGCTCGCGCGCAAGTTGCTCGCGCGCCTGGTCGAGGTGGTTCAGGTAGAGGTGAACGTCGCCGAAGGTGTGGACGAACTCGCCCGGACGCAGGCCCGTGACCTGGGCGACCATGGCGCAGAGCAGAGCGTAGGAGGCGATGTTGAACGGCACGCCGAGAAAGACGTCGGCGCTGCGCTGGTAGAGCTGACAGGAGAGCTCGCCGCGCGCGACGTAGAACTGGAAGAGCGCGTGACAGGGCGGCAGCGCCATGCGGTCGAGATCGGCCGGATTCCAGGCCGAGACGATGTGGCGGCGGGAGTCGGGGTTCGACCGGATGCCCTCGATCAAGCGGGCGATCTGGTCGATCTCGCCGCCGTCGCGTGCCGGCCAGGAACGCCACTGATGGCCGTAGACCGGTCCCAGCTCGCCCTCGGCGTCGGCCCACTCGTCCCAGATGGTGACCCCGTTCTGGCGCAGGTAGGCGACGTTGGTGCTCCCCGAGAGGAACCAGACGAGCTCGTGCACGATCGACTTGAGATGGAGCTTCTTGGTCGTCATGAGCGGGAAGCTCGCGCGCAGGTCGAAGCGCATCTGGTGACCGAAGAGCGAGAGCGTGCCGGTGCCGGTGCGGTCGGCCTTCTCGACGCCACGGTCGAGGATCTGACGGAGGAGGTCGAGGTAGGGTCGCAAGGCGGACACAGTCTAGCGAACCCTCCCGGCCTCGGCACAAATCGCAACCCGGCTGGGGAACCTGCCAGATTCAGCCGCATTTCTGCGTCCTTACTCTTCGATGCTGGCCCGCGCACTTTCCGCCACCCCCTGGGGCATCGAAGCCCGCCCCGTCCAGGTCGAGGTCGACGTTCAGACCGGCCTGCCACAGATGCAGATCGTCGGCCTCCCGGATCCCGCCGTGCGCGAGAGCCGCGAGCGCGTCCGCAGCGCCCTGCGCAACTGCGGTTTCGATCTGCCGCCGCGCGCCGTGACGATCAACCTCGCCCCGGCCGACCTGCGCAAGGAGGGCAACCACCTCGATCTGGCGATCGCTTTGGCCCTCCTCGCCGCTCACGGCGCGCTGCCGGCGCCGGCGCTCGAGGGCACGATGCTGTGCGGCGAGCTCGGCCTCGACGGCAGCGTCCGCCCGGTCCGTGCCGGTCTCGCGATCGCCGACCTCGGCCGCACCATCGACTGCCGCGAGCTCCTCCTGCCGGCCGCCAACGCCGGCGAGGCGGCCTCGACCGGCGCTCTCACGGTGCGCGGCATCCGGACGATCGGCGAGGCGGTCGGGCACCTGCTGGGCACGGCGCGCCTGCCGGAGACGCCGAGCTCCGGCGGCTGGGAGCTCGCCGCCCCGTTCGACGGCGCCGCCGACTTCGCCGAGATCCGCGGCCAGGAGGCGGCGAAACGGGCGCTCGAGGTCGCCGCGGCCGGCGGACACAATCTGCTCCTCATCGGCCCGCCCGGGGCCGGTAAGACCATGATGGCCCGCGCCCTCGCTTCGATCCTGCCGCCGCTCACGCTGGCCGAGGCGGTCGCGGTGACCAAGATCCACTCGCTGGTCGCCGAGCGCCCGCCCGCCGGTCTCCTGCGCCGGCGCCCGTTTCGCGCCCCGCATCCGGGCGTGAGCGCCGCCGGCATGGTCGGCGGCGGCCCGGTACCGCGGCCGGGCGAGGTGAGTCTCGCGCACGGCGGCGTGCTCTTTCTGGACGAGCTCGGCGAGTTCCACCGCGACGCGCTGGAGGCGCTGCGCCAGCCGCTCGAGGAGGGCCAGGTGACGGTGGTCCGGGCGCGCGCCTGGCTGACCTTCCCCGCCCGCTTCACGCTGCTCGCGGCGATGAATCCCTGCCCGTGCGGCCATCTGGGCGACACCCGCCACGCCTGCCGCTGTCCGCTGCCGGCGATCGAGCGCTACCGCGGGAGAGTCTCCGGGCCGCTTCTCGACCGCATCGACCTGCACGTCGACGTGCCGTCGATCCGTCTGCAGGAGCTCAAGGAACGCCCGCAGCAGGGCTCGAGCGAGCTCGCGGCGCGGGTGCTCGCGGCGCGCGAGCGCCAGCGCGGCCGCTTCCCCGCCGATCACCCGGCGCCGGTGAACGCCAGCCTCACCGCGGCGTCGATCCACCGCGAATGCTCGCTCGCGCCGGCGGGCCAGGCGCTGCTCGACGCCGCCTTCGAGCGCCTCGGCCTCTCCGCCCGCGCCCTCCACCGCGTTCTCAAAGTCGCCCGCACCATCGCCGACCTCGCCGCCGCCGACCGCATCGACTCCGCCCACCTGGCCGAAGCCATCCAATACCGCTCCCTCGACCGCCGGCTGGGGAAGTAGCGGGCGAGAGAAACGGAAAAACCATGGTTAAAAACCATTTTCTTGGATCCAGGGTTGACAGATGGCTGTCACACGGTAGAATCCCCGAGCTTCATCTGGTCAGCGGTTGGTCGCCGATTCGGCTCCATTTCTTCGAGACGAGAAGGGCATGCACTCCAAACACTACACGCTGATACTCGTGCGCAATGAAGGATCGCGGTTCCGCAAGTGGCGGGTGAGCCAGCTTCAAGTCGTCGCCCTCGCCGCGCTCGTCGGAACCCTCACTCTCGCCGCCGCCTGGTCCACCTGGTCCGCCTTCTCCTCCCGAGTCAACCGCGGTGAGCTCGCCCGCCTCCAGGAAGAGAACGAGACCCTCCGCCTGACCAATCAGTCGTTCGAGAACCGGCTGGACGGCCTCCAGACCCGGCTCTCCGACTCCGAAGACCGCACCCGCAAGCTTGCCATCGTCGCCGGCCTCGAGAATCTCGGCGCGAGCTCCGAGTCCGGCATCGGCGGCCCCCTGCGCTCCGGCGCTGCCGCGGGTGCGGCGCCGGACGGCACGGCGGCGCAGATTGCCCAGGTGGAAGGGCGATCGGAATTCCTGAACCAGACGCTGTCGCAGGTCGAAGCCCGTCTGACGGACAATCTGCGGTTGATCTCCTCGACGCCGTCGATCGTGCCCGTGCGCGGCATCTTCACCAGCACCTTCGGCTATCGCCGCGATCCGATCACCGGCCAGCGCGCCTACCACTCCGGCATCGACATCTCGGCCTCCCCCGGCAAGCCCGTCAAGTCAACCGCCGACGGCGTCGTCACCAAGACCGAGCAGTACGGCGGTCTCGGCCGCGCGGTCTTCGTCGCCCACGGCTTCGGCGTCACCACGGTCTACGCCCACCTTTCCCGGATCAACGTCACGCCGGGTCAACGCCTCGAACGCGGCGCCATCGTCGGCCTGGTCGGCAACACCGGTCGCGCCACCGGCTATCACCTGCACTACGAAGTGCAGGTGAACGGTGAGCCGGTCAACCCGCTGGCCTATATCCTCGAGCGCGCCGACGGCGCTCTCTGAGCCGCCCGGCTCCCGCCAGACTCCCCGCCGGCACCGCCCTGCAGAGCGCCCCGCGGCGCTCTGCTAGAATTCCCGTTCGCCGTCGCGCTCCGCGACCGCGCCTCCTCCGGATGAAACTCACCGCATGCTGAATAAGGTCATCACGAAGGTTTTCGGCAACAAACACGAGCGCGACGTCAAGCGCCTGCAGCCGATGGTCGCCGCGATCAACGCCCTCGAGCCCGGAATCCGGGCGCTCTCCGACGAGGCGCTGCGCGGCAAGACCGAGGAGTTCCGAAGGGAGCTCGCCTCCGGCAAGAGCCTCGACGATCTCCTCGTGCCGGCTTTCGCGGTCGTCCGCGAGGCGGCGCGCCGGGTCCTCGGCATGCGCCACTACGACGTCCAGCTGGTCGGCGGCATGGTCCTGCACCAGGGCAAGATCGCCGAGATGCGGACCGGCGAGGGCAAGACCCTGGTCGCGACCCTCCCCAGCTACCTCAACGCCCTCGCCGGCAAGGGCGTCCACATCGTCACGGTCAACGACTACCTGGCGCGCCGGGACGCCGAATGGATGGGGCGCGTCCACCAGTTCCTGGGCCTCTCGGTCGGCATCGTCCAGCACGACATCTCCGACGTCAACCGGCGCGCGGCGTACCAGTGCGACATCACCTATTGCACCAACAACGAGCTCGGCTTCGACTACCTGCGCGACAACATGAAGTTCGACCTCGCCGCCATGGTGCAGCGGGGGCACTTCTTCGCCATCGTCGACGAGGTCGACTCGATCCTCATCGACGAAGCGCGGACGCCGCTGATCATCTCCGGGCCCTCCGAAGAGTCCGTCGACAAGTACTACCGGATCGACAAGATCATCCCGCGGCTCGAACGGGGCGAGGAGATCGAGGACAAGGACGGCAACAAGCACACCACCGGCGACTTCCTCGTGGACGAGAAGGCGCACACCGTGGCCCTCACCGACCAGGGTGTCGGCAAGGTGGAAAAGCTCCTCGGCGTCGACAACCTCTACGACATGGAGAACATGGACCTGATCCATGGCGTCAACCAGGGGCTGCGCGCGCACTACCTCTACCGGCGCGACGTCGAGTACCTGATCAAGGACGGCCAGGTGGTCATCGTCGACGAGTTCACCGGCCGCATGATGCCCGGCCGCCGCTGGTCCGACGGCCTGCACCAGGCCGTCGAGGCGAAGGAGGGCGTCAAGATCGAGCGCGAGAACCAGACGCTCGCCACGATCACCTTCCAGAACTTCTTCCGCATGTACAAGAAGCTCTCGGGCATGACCGGCACGGCGGTGACCGAGGCCTCCGAGTTCGAGCACATCTACAAGCTCGATGTGGTCGTCATCCCGACCAACCGCGACATGATCCGCGCCGACCGCCCCGACCTCGTCTATCGCAGCGCGCGCGAGAAATGGGACGCGACGGTCGAGGAGATCGAGGACTGCCACGCCAAGGGCCAGCCGACGCTCGTCGGCACCCTGTCGATCGAGAAGAGCGAGATGCTCTCCGGGATGCTCAAGCGCAAGGGGATCCCCCACGTCGTCCTGAACGCCAAGTACCACGAGCGTGAGGCTTCGATCGTGGCTCAGGCCGGGCGCAAGGGGGCGGTCACCATCGCCACCAACATGGCCGGCCGCGGCACCGACATCCTCCTCGGCGGCAACCCCGAAGGGCTCGCCCGCTCCGAGGCCGATCCGACTGTCGAGACCGAGGCGGAGGCCTATCAGAACGCCTACGATCAGTACCTCGTCACCTGTGCCCGCGAGCGCGAAGAGGTCCTCGCGGCCGGCGGTCTCCACATCATCGGCACCGAACGCCACGAGTCGCGGCGTATCGACAATCAGTTGCGCGGCCGCGCCGGACGTCAGGGCGACCCGGGCTCCTCACGCTTCTTCATGTCGCTCGAAGACGACCTCATGCGGCTCTTCGGTTCGGAGCGAATCCAGGGCCTGATGGGCCGCCTCGGCATGGAAGAGGGCGAGGCGATCGAGCACAACATGGTCTCGCGGGCCATCGAACGCGCCCAGAAGCAGGTCGAAGGGCGCAACTTCGAGACCCGCAAGCACCTGCTCGAGTACGACGATGTGATGAACAAGCAGCGCGAGGCGATCTACAAGCTGCGCCGCGACATCTTCGACGGCACCGAAGGCCGCGACTACATCGTCGGCGTGAGCAAGGACATCCTCGAGACCCTGGTCGCGACGCACTGCCCCGAGAAGACCGAGCCCGCGGAATGGACGCTCTCCGAGCTCGTGAAAGAGGTCCTCTCCTACTACGACATCGACCTCCATACCCGCGGCCTGAAACTCGCCGAGATGACGGACCGCGAGATCGCCGAGGAGGTCTGGGCGATGGTCGAGGCGAAGTATCTCGACAAGGAGCAGCGCCTGGGCCCCGAGCTCCTCCGGATGCTCGAACGCGACGTCATGCTGCGCTACGTCGATCTCGCCTGGAAGGACCACCTGCTGGCCCTGGACCATCTCAAGGAGGGAATCGGCCTGCGCGGCTACGGTCAGCGCGACCCCCTGCAGGAGTACAAGAAAGAGAGCTACGAGCTCTTCCAGGCCCTGAAGGAGCGCGTCGAGGACACCGTCATCAAGACGCTCTTCCGGATGGAACCGGTCTCCGAACAGCAGCTCGAGGAGGAGCGGCTGCGCCGCGAACGCTCGGCGCCGCCCCAGCGCCTGGTCTTCTCCGCCCCCCAGGTGCAACCGGCAACGGCAGCGGGATCGGCTCCCGGAGGCCCTTCCGGCCCCCCCGGCCGACCCGGCCCGCCGCCCGCCCCGCAACCGATCCGCGTCGAGGACAAGACCGGCCGCAACGACCCCTGCCCCTGCGGCTCCGGCAAGAAATACAAGAAGTGCCACGGCGCGACGGC